>JBKGUS010000488.1:0-7381 GCA_046462295.1 Thermoleophilaceae bacterium
AGCGGTGGCCCGAATCCTGCTCGGCGTATCCGGCGGGATCGCCGCCTACAAGGCAGTGGAGCTGGTTCGCCTGGCCGTGAAGGCAGGCCACGCCGTGCGCGTGGTGCAGACGCGCGACAGCCTCGAGTTCGTCGGCCGCGCGACCTTCGAGGGGATCACGGGCGCCACCGTGCTCGTGGACGAGTTCGAGCGGGACCCCTCGCGCGGCGCGTTCCCAGGCGATCCCGCGCCCGGCCACGACCCGATCTCGCACCTAGAGCTCGTCGCCCGCGCGGACGTGTTCTGCGTCGCGCCGGCCTCCGCCAACACGCTCGCGAAGCTGACCCACGGCCTGGCCGACAACCTGCTCACGAGCTCGGCGCTGGCGAGCGTCGCGCCGCTCGTGCTGGCGCCCGCGATGAACCACCGGATGTGGGAGCACCCGGCCACGCGCGCGAACCTCGAGACGCTGCGGGCCCGCGGGGCCCGGGTGGTGGGCCCCGGGACGGGCGCGCTCGCGTCGAAGGGGGAGTCCGGCGTCGGACGGCTGGCCGAGCCGGAGGAGATCCTCGCGGCGATCGAGGCCACGCTGACCGTCGGCGGACCGCTCGACGGCCTGAAGGTGCTGGTCACGGCCGGCGGCACGCGCGAGCCGATCGACTCCGTGCGCTACGTCGGCAACCGCTCATCGGGCCGGATGGGGCTGGCGCTGGCCGAGGAGGCCGCTCGGCGCGGCGCCGAGGTGACGCTGGTGGGCGCGAACCTGAGCCTCCCTGCGCCGGCCGGGGCCGAGTTCGTGGCGGTGGAGACCGCCCGCGACCTGCTGGAGACCACGCGCGCGCTCTTCGCCGAGGCCGACGTGCTGCTGATGGCAGCGGCCGTGGCGGACTTCAGGCCGGCCGAGGCGCTCGAGGACAAGATCGTCAAGAGCGGGCGGGACGGCCTCGCGCTCCAGCTCGAGCCCACCGACGACGTGCTGGCGACCCTGGCGGCGGGGCGGCGCGACGGGCAGACCCTGATCGGGTTCGCCGCCGAGCACGGCGAGGGCGGGGTGGAGCGCAGCCGTGCGAAGCTCGAGCGGAAGGGGCTCGACGCGATCGTGGTCAACGACATCTCGCGCGCGGACATCGGCTTCGACGCGCCCGACAACGAGGTCACGATCGTCACCGCCGCGGGCCAGCGCCACGTGCCGCTGGGCTCGAAGCGGGCGGTTGCCGCGGCGATCCTCGACGAGGTGGAGGCGCTTCGTTCTCCGGCGGGCGCTGCGGGTACCTTGGAGGGATGAGCTCCGAGGGCGCATACGAGCTTTTCAAGAAGGGCAGCGAGCTGCTCGAGGCCGGCGACTTCATGGCCGCCTCGATCCCGCTCGAGCGGGCCCGCTCGCTGGAGCCGGACAAGAGCTCGATTCGCGAGGCGCTCGGACGTGCCTACTTCCGCTCCGCCCGCTACGAGAAGGCGGCCGAGGAGTTCGCCGCGGTGGTGGAGCGCCACCCCGTGAACGACTACGCCCACTTCTGCCTGGGCCGCTCGCTCGCGAACACCGGCCGCACCGCCGAGGCGCGCCGCCACGCCGCCCTGGCCGCCCACATGCGGCCGGATCGCAAGGACTACCAGGCCTTCCGGGAGCGGCTCCGGGCCGCATAGGCGCGGCCCGCGCGCGGTACCCGATGTCCCCCAGGTGGTGAGCGCGCCACCGCAATGACCGGCGCCCCTTTCGCGCACCAGACGCTGCCGCTCGTTGCCGAGGACGGCGAATGGCGGCTGGCTGATCTGCTGCGTCCGTGGACGATGCGGGACGCCCCCGCGTCCGACCCGCCGAATCCTGTGGAATTCGCCCTTCGCGCGCAGGCGGTCTGCGCGAACGTTGCCCGGGTTGCCACCTCCGTGAGCGCGCGCTCCCTGACCGCCGCTGAAACCCAGGCGAGCCGATACTCGCCGCCCTGCGGGAGGTTGCCGACACGCGCGAGCGAGTCGCCGACGCGCTCGAGTCGGGCGACGAGCGGGAGGCTCGGCGGCTGTCGTCTCGCTTCGAGCCGGCTCACCGGCGGCTGATCGAGGCGGTGCGCCAGGCGGGGCTCGGCGCGGCACTCAGCCTGTGCGCCTCGTAGTGGGACCCGGTCAGCTTCCGAGCGTCAGCCCGACGGCCATCGCCTCGGCGTCGTCGATCGCGAGCCGCTGCGGGCGCCCCTTGGCCATGACCGGGCGGCCGCCCGAGATCGTGCCCGGCCGCCAGTGCGCGCCGGTCACGCCCTCCGCGCTCAGGTCGGTGACGAGCACCCCCGTGGCGGCGGTCTCGCTCGACTGGGCGCCGAAGACGAAGTTCCCGAGCGAGTAGGCGACGAGTGCCGCGCCCGTGCGGCGCATGGGTTGGAGCACGTGGGGGTGGGCGCCGATCACGAGCTGGGCGCCGGCGTCGGCCGCGATCCGGGCCAGCTCCGCCTGCTCGGCCGTCTCGTACGGGGCCTTCTCGATCCCCCAGTGGAAGGTGGCTACCACCACGTCGGCGTGCTGGCGCGCTGTGCGCACCGTCTCGGCCACCGCCTCCGGGGTGGCCCACGCCACGCCCGGCCGGCCCGGCTCGGCGGCGAACTCGAGCGGCAGGATGTTCGAGAAGCCGACGAAGGCCACCCGCAGCCCGAGCCGCTCCACCACCTGCGGCCGGAGCGCGCGGGCCAGGCTCGGACCGGCCCCGACGGCCTTCATGCCGAGCCGCTCCACGCCGCGCACCGTGTCGAGCATGGCCGTGGGGCCGAAGTCGCCGACGTGGTTGTTGGCGAGGTTCAGCACGTCGATCCCGGCGTGCTTGCGTAGGCCGGCGAGCGCCTCGGGGGTACCGCGGAACGTGTACTGCTTGGGGAAGGGCTCGCCGCGCTCGGAGACGGCGCTCTCGAGGTTGCCGAACGCGATGTCGGCGCGGCGAAGCGGGCGGCCGGCGCTCTCCCACGGGTAGGCGGCGCCCTCGGCCTCGATGGCCGCGCCGGGCGCGTCGCCGAGGTTGATGTCCCCCACCGACGCGAGCCGCAGCGGGCGCACGGTCACCGGCACTGGTGTGGAGGCGCCGCCGCCGACGGCGCGGATCCGCACGCTGGTCGGGCCGGGGGCGGCCGCCACCCGCCCGGAGACGAGGAAGCGGCCCTCGTCGTCGGCGCGCCCCTCGGCCCCGGGGCTCCAGCCCTCGGCACGGCGGCGGACCTCGAGCACGAGTTCGGCCCGGCCAGGCGCGCCGTCGCCGGCGAGCTCGATCCGGCCGCCGGGAGCGACCACGTTTCGCGAGGCGTCGGCCGAGATGCCACCGGTGGCGCCGGATCCCGCCTGCGAGGACAGCACCGAGGCGAGCTGCAGCAGCACCGCGAGCGTGACGAGCGAGATCGAGACGACCGCCGCGGCGATGCGCGGCGTGGAGCGCTCGCGCGGAGGGGCGGGAGCGCCGGGGCGCGGGCGCGGGGCAGGCCTCGGGAGTGTGCGGGGCGGCGTGCGAACCGGTGTGCGCGAGGGTGTGCGCGGCGGCGCGTACGCGTAGACGTCCACGTGCTCCGCGCCCGCCTCGAGTCCCTCGAGCTCGTCGCTCAGGTTCCAGGCGGGGTCGGGCGGCGGCTCCGCCGGCGCAGCCGGTCGCCGCCGGGCCGCCGGGGTCAGCGGGCCGGGGCGTGCGTCGCTTCCCTTCGCCTCGGGCTCGGTCGCCATGTATCCCTCCGCGGCGCCGGCCGGGCGGCGCGCGCCTCCAGCGAAGTTCGCGGTGGGGTGGCGGCGTCCTGCTAGCGGTCGTGCGTGGTGTTACAGGCCGCGCACGGTCGCCGCCGCCTCGACCACGAGGCCGAGCAGGCGATCGAGCGCGATCTCGTCCACGGCCGACGCCGGCAGGTCGGCGTGCACCCAGATCTCGCGCGACCGCGTGGAGCCGAATCGGACGTGGCGGGTCTGTCGGTTCCACCACAGCAGGAGCCACGGGTCGACCTCGTGGCCCGCGCCGAGCGCCGGCGCCTTCACGCGGAGGAGCCCGTCGGTGATCGAGACGCCCACGTCGAGCGGCTCGCCCAGCGTCTCGGCGCCGATCGTGAGGCCCCACTCGCCGTGCGCCAGCCGGCGCGCACCGCCCGGGAGCTCCTGCAGGTAGTCGTTGACCACGTCGACGGCAGCCACTTCGGGCAGAGTACGTGGGCGTGCGAGCGCTGGTGCAGCGGGTGAGCGAGGCGTCGGTCGCGGTCGACGGCGAGGAGGTCGCCCGCATCGGCCGCGGGCTGCTGGTGCTGCTCGGCGTGCGTGGCGAGGACGGCGTCGAGGAGGCGGACAGGCTCGCCGGCAAGCTCGAGCGCCTGCGGGTGTTCGAGGACGACGAGGGGCGGATGAACCTGTCGGTGCGCGACGTGGACGGCGAGCTGCTCGTCGTCTCCCAGTTCACGCTCTACGGCGACGCCCGCAAGGGCAATCGCCCGAGCTTCGTGGACGCCGCGCCGCCGGACCTGGCCGAGCCGCTCTACGAGCGCGTCCGGACGGCGCTCGGCGCGCAGGGCGGCCGTTTCGGCGCCCGGATGGAGGTGGCGCTGGTGAACGACGGGCCGGTGACCTTGTTGCTGGAGGTGTAGCCGCCGCGCGCAGGCCCCGACTCGCTTCGCGCGGCGGCCAGAGGCGCGCTCGTCAGCCGCGCTGTCTCTCTATACTCGACTTCACATCTTTCAGTCGTACGCCGTCCCGCGGGGCGGCGCCTGAAGGTGGGCCTCGCGGTCCACCTTTTTTTCGGGACAACACCGGAGCAATGCAGACAAGCCCCCTCCAGATCGACATCGAGCAGCGACTCGCCTCCGCTGAGCCGGAGGTCGAGCTGCTTGCATGCGAGAAGGTCGGGGCCGAGCGGCTGCGCCTCTTCATCGACCACCCGAGCGGCGTCGACCTGGCGCTCTGCGAGCGGGTCACCGCGCACCTGCGCGACCTGCTCGTCGACTACGGGCTCGAGGTGTCGTCGCCGGGGCCGGAGCGGCCGCTCACGAAGCCGGACCACTTCCGGCGCTTCATCGGCAGGCGCGCGCGCGTGAAGCTGCGCGAGCCGCACGACGGACACAGGAGCTACACCGGCGAGCTGGTCGGCGCCTCGGACGACGAGGTGACGGTGGCCGCCCCGGAGGGGGTCGTGTCGATCCCCTACTCCGAGATCAATCGCAGCAACTTGATGCCCGAGGCGGCGGGCTCCGCCGGTCGCGCAGGGCTGAAGGGGGAGAGATGACCAAGGAGATCGTCGAGGCGGTGGGCGTCCTCGAGCGCGAGAAGGGCATCTCCGCCGACCGTTTGATGGCGGCGCTCGAAGACGCGCTCCTGTCCGCCTACAAGAAGACCCCGGAGGCGGCGAAGTACGCGCGCGTCGAGGTGGACCGCGGGAGCGGCGACTTCCGCGTGTACGAGCTGATGCTCCCGCCCGACCTCGAGGAGCAGCTGCTCGACGAGGTCGAGGAGGAGGCGGGCGAGCCGACCGTCGACCCCGAGACGGGCGAGATGGTCTACCCCGAGCCGCCCGAGATCGATCAGGAGCGGCTGCTGCAGTACCGCGACCAGATCGAGGAGCACGACGTCACGCCCGAGGACTTCGGCCGCATCGCCGCGCAGACGGCCAAGCAGGTGATCCTCCAGCGCATCCGCGAGGCGGAGCGCGACATGATGTTCACGGAGTACCAGGACCGTGTCGGCGAGCTGATCACCGGCATCGTCCAGCAGTCGGACTCCCGTTACACGCTCGTGCAGCTGCGCGAGCGAGTCGAGGCACTGCTGCCGCGTGGTGAGCAGGTGCACGGCGAGCGCTACGACCACGGTCAGCGCATCAAGGCCATCATCACCGACGTCTCGAACCAGGCGAAGGGGCCGTCGATCATCGTGTCACGGCGCTCGCCAGAGCTGATCCGGTCGCTGTTCGAGCTCGAGGTGCCGGAGATCGCGGACGGGCTGGTGGAGATCCAGAACGTGGCGCGCGAGCCCGGCTACCGGTCGAAGATCGCGGTGGTGTCGCACGCGTCCGGCGTCGACCCGGTGGGCGCATGCGTGGGGCCGCGCGGGTCACGCGTGCGCATGGTCGTGTCCGAGCTGCGCGGCGAGAAGATCGACATCATCCCGTTCAACGAGGAGCCGGCCCGCTTCGTCGCGAAGGCGCTGTCGCCGGCGCGCGTGCGCGAGGTGCTGGTGGACGATGAGGCGAAGCAGGCTACGGTGATCGTGCCGGACGACCAGCTGTCGCTCGCGATCGGCAAGGACGGCCTGAACGCCCGGCTGGCGGCCCGTCTGACGGGCTGGCGCGTGGACATCCGCTCGGAGACCGAGTTCGCCGAGGAAGAGGCGACGATGGGCTATGCCGAGGAAGAGGTGGCCGGCCGCTGCGCGGCGATCCTGGCAAACGGAAAGCGTTGCCCGAACGCCTCGCTGCCCGGCTCCCGCTACTGCGGAATCCCCGCCCACCAGGAGCTGGAGGGCAAGGACACCGACTACGTGGTGCCGCCGGAGGACGAGGGCGAGACGCCGGACGAAGGCGGGGCGGAGACGCCGGAGGAGGTGCTCGCGGCGGAGGCGCCCGCAGCGCAGGCGCCCGAGGAAGTTGCGGCGGAGGCACCCGCGCCCGAGGAAGTTGCTGCGGAGGCACCCGCGCTCGACGAAGCTGCCGCGGAGGCACCCGCGCCGGAGGAGGTCTCTACGGAGGTGCCCGAGGCGGAGGAGGTCACCGCCGGGCAGCCTTCGGCGGATGAGCTCGTCGGCGAGCAGCCCTCCGTTGACGAGGTCCTCGGCGGGCAGCCCGCGGCGGAGGATGTCGTGGCGGATCAGCCCTCTGTCGAGGAGATCGTCGATGGGCAGCCCACCGCTGCGGACGTGCCCGCGGCGGATGCCGAGGCGACCGAGCCGGAGGCTGGGGAGCCGGTTGCCGACTCCGCTCCGGAACCGAATCCGGAGGAAGAGAGGTCGTAGATCCCCTTCGCCGCTGCGTCAGCTGCCGCCGCTCGCTTCCCAAGCGCGAGCTGCTCAGGCTGGTCCGCGGTGAGGATGGCGGGGTCCGGGTCGATCCGGATGGCCGCCTCGAAGGACGGGGCGCCTACGTGTGTGGCCGCCCCGAGTGCGCCGCGGAGATCGCGGGAGGCCGTGCCCTCGCGCGTTCGTTACGGGCGCCGGTGACAGTGAAACAGGAGACCATAGACTTAGTTCGCGAATGGCAAAGAAGCGCGTCCACGAGATAGCGAAGGAACGCGGAATCACCAGCAAGGAAGCCCTGGCGGTTCTGCGACAGGCCGGCCTCGACGTGAAGGTCGCAGCATCGAGCGTCGAGGAGGAGGAGGCCGCCCGCGCGTTCGGCAACGGAGCCGGCGCGCCCGCCCCTGCCGCAACGGAAGCGAAGGGGGAGACCTCGCAGGCGGAGACGGCGGAGCCTAGCGCCAAG
>JBKGUS010000489.1:0-5842 GCA_046462295.1 Thermoleophilaceae bacterium
ATCTCGCGGCTCGTCTGGCCCTCGGCGATGAGCTTGACGATCTCCGTCTCTCGCGGAGAGAGCGGATCGTCGGGGATCGCCTCACCCTCCATGGCGCGGTCGAGGTGGTCGCGGATCAGTGCCTTCACCGCCGCTGGGTACAGGAAGGGCTCGCCTCGCATGGTTGCGCGGCATGCCTCGACGAGGTCGCGGTCGGCGACGGACTTCAGCACGTACCCGGAGGCGCCCGCGCGGAGCGCCTCGAAGAGGAAGCGCTCGCTGTCGTGCATCGAGAGGATCAGCGTGCGCAGATCAGGCCTACGCCCGGAGAGCTCGCGCGCGGCCTGGATGCCCGTCAGCCGCGGCATGGTCACGTCCAGGATCACGAGGTTGACGTCATCGGCGAGGGCAAGCGCCACGGCTTCTGCGCCGTCGCTGGCTTCGGACACGACCTCGAGATCGGGCTCGGCGTCAAGCACGAACTTGAGCCCACGCCTGACCACCGCGTGGTCGTCGGCGAGGAGGATGCGTGTCTTCAGCGGCGTCGTCATTCCGCGTCGCAGGGGACCTCGAGTCGCACCTCGGTGCCGCCTTGCGGGCCAGTGCGGAGGCCGAGCGCGGCATCGACCAACAGCGCTCGTTCGCGCATGCCCTGGATGCCGGCCCCGGCTCGAGATCCGTCGAGTCCGCATCCATCGTCGCTCACCTGGAGCGTCACACCCTCGGCATCTCCCCGCAGCGTCAGCACGGCTTGCGACGCGTCGGCGTGGCGCAGCACGTTCGTCAAGCTCTCCTGCGCGACCCTGTAGATCACGAGTTCGGCGGCGGGGCTGAGCCTGGGAAGATGCGCGGCGAGCCGGTAGGCGACGCGCAGACCGCCCTGCTCGGAGACTCGCTCCGCGAGCGCCGCCAGGGCCGTCCGGAGGCCCAGCTCGTCAAGCGCCTCGGGACGCAGACGCTGCGCGATCTGACGTACCTCCTCGAGCGTCTTGCGGGCGGTCTCGCGGGCCTCCGCGTGGCCCTCGCGCTGGCTCTCGGGCGCCATGCGGCGTAGCCGGTCGAGCTGGAGCACCACGGCCGTCAAGCTCTGGCCAATCTCATCATGGAGCTCCTGCGCCACCCTTCGGCGCTCCCCCTCCTGTGCGGTCAGGGATCGGCGGGCGCTCTGGCGGCGTTCCGCCTCCAGCCGGTCGAGCATCTGGTTGAACGCCAACGCCAGCTCGGCGACCTCGGCGTCGTCGCTGTAGACGGGAAGCCGGCGTCCTGGCTCGAGGGGGTCCACGGTTCTCATCAACTGGGTGAGGTGGGCGAGCGGCGCGAACGTGCGGCGGAAGAGGGCCAGGTTGACGAGGAGGAGCCCGGTCAGCCCGGCGACCAGCACGATGGCCTCCGCGAGCGCCACCGGGTCGCTGACCGTGACCGGCGACAGCGCCAGTGCCGCAACGGCGGCCACGAGCACGGCGGCGTTGACGATGAAGATCCGAGTGACGAGCGAAGTCCCGGGGCGCCGTGCCCGGTGCGCGCCGGGGGCGTGGAGCTTCATGGCGTTGCCGTCGCCAGTCATGGCACCGTGCGAGGCACCTCACTGCCGCCCTTGGCGCCGGCGGAGGCCACCGTCTCAGCGTTGCCACATTTCGCGCGCAGCTCGCGCGCCTCCATACCGGTGAGCGGCACAGTCCGTGTGGATCACCTCGCCGTGGAGATGCACGAAGTCCTCGCCTGTGGAGACCTTCTGGCCACAGGTCGGGCAGCGCCCCGCGATGCGATCGCGGGTGAACAGCGACCGCCCGCCTTCGCGGCTGCGTCTGTCACGGTGCCTGGCCATTGAGTCGATCATGCCCGACCGGCCTCCTGATGCCATTGGGGCCAACCCCCATTCCCGCGGCGGGGGCCGCTGTACGCCGGTGGCAGGGGATGCGTAGCCTCACCCGACTCGCGAGCGGTCGTCTGCGGAGGCGACGATGGGCTCGGGCCGACCGCGGAAATGCTGGGTGGCCCCCATGCCACGGGGTCGGGCGCGCGGGAAGACTGGCCTACTGAGCCACCTGGAGGTGCTTGATGTCTCGTTCGATTGTCTGCGGCATCGACGGATCCGACGAGTCGCTCGCGGCGGCGGCCGTTGCCGCGCGGTTCGCCGAGCGGCTCGGGTCCGCGCTCGTCCTCGCGCACGCCGTCGAGGAACCGACCACGTTGCCTTATGGCGACCAAGCCGAGCTGGACCGACATCGGCACCGCATCCACGCCGAAATGACGCGAGAGTTCGAGCGCGCGGCGCGTCGCTTCGGCCGGGTGGACGTAGCCGATCGGATGCTCTACGGTGAGCCCGCCGATCAGCTTGCGAAGCTGGCGGAGGAGGAGGACGCCGCCCTGCTCGTGGTGGGCTCCCGGGGCCGGAGTGCGGTCAAGGCGGCGCTGCTCGGCAGCGTCTCCGCGGCGGTGGCGAGAGCGAGCGACCGGCCGGTCGTGATCGTCCCTCCCGAGGCGCTCATCATGGACGATCCGCAGGCTGGTGGACGCTCGGTCGTCGTCTGCGGTGTCGACCGCTCGGACGAAGCGAACAGCGCCGCTCGCGTCGCCGCCAAGCTCGCCGCCGCGCTCGGCCTGCGGCTGCTACTGGTTCACGCCTACGCGCCCGGGCCGGCGCTTGCCGCGGCTCCCGCCCCGGCGGCGGCCGCCCGGATCGACTACGAGGAGGTCGAACAGAGGCAGCGCGCTGGCGCGCGCAGGATGCTCGAGCGGGTGGCCCGAGACATCGAAGCGGGACCGGGCGTCGGGATCCGGGTGGAGGCAGGCGCCCCAGCCTCAGCGCTCGATCGGTGCGCAAGCGCCGAGAACGCGGAATTGATCGTGGTGGGCACCCACGGCCGCGGGGCGGTCGCCTCCGCGCTGCTCGGATCGACCTCCGCGGAGGTCGCCGCATCTGCGTCGAGGCCGGTGGTCCTGGTCCCAACAGGAGCCACGCTCCGGGCCGACCAGATCGGCGCTATCCAGCACGGCCGCCTGTGAATGGATCCGGCCACGGGAGCCCGGCGAGGGCGACTCGCACGCAGGCCGCTTCGTAGGCTGCGCGGCCGGGTCTTGGACGCGGAGGCGGGATCGCGTCGCCGGCGGGCGCGGCTGTGGCTGCTGCGCCTGGCGCTCGTCGGCTTGCTCGCTGTGACGGGAAGCCTGGTCGGCCTCAGACTGGCGGGCCCGGCGACCCGAGAGACGGCCCTGGGCACGGCGTCCGTGCGGGTCGGCCCGGCTTGGCACGGTGAGGTCGACGCCTTCATCCCGATTGCGAATTGGGGTGTCCGTGTGGACGCGTTCAGCGGCCCCCTGAGGCTCCACGTGGAGCCGCGAAGCGTGAATCGCGAAGCGCTGCTCCTCGCCGCCGCGGGCGACCGCAACGTACTGAGCGACGCCGAGAAGGACGCACGGCAGGTGGCCCGCGCGGCGCTGCTGCGTGCACTGGCGTGGGCGACGGCTGGCGCGCTGGTGCTCGGCTCAGCCGCCGCCGTGGCAGTTCGCGCGTTCGGGGGCTCGCTCGGGCGTGCCGTGGCCTGGCTGCTCGCGCCTCCCGCCTGTGCCGCGCTGTTGTCGGGGGTCGTGCTGTTTCGGGTGCAGCACACGTTCGATCCTGGCGCGTTCAGGAGTCCGAGCTTCTACGCACGGGGAGCCGAGCTGGGGCAGCTGCTCAACGTGGCCGACAGGGCAGAAGCGGCCGGCACACGCTACAAGTCGTCGGTCCACCGGACCCTGGCCGGCTATGCGACGCTGCTCAACGCCGGCGCCAATTTGGCCCCGGTAGTAGCCGAAGCGCCGGCGGTCCTCATGTCGGACCTCCACGCCAACGAGCTCGTCGTGCGGGCGCTGAAACGCCTGTTCTCGGGCCGGCCGATCTTCTTCGCAGGCGACTTTGGCCAACGCGGCACTCCAGCGGAGGCAGGGACTCTCATCCCGCAGCTAACAGCGCTGGGACGTCCCCTCGTCGCGGTGTCGGGCAACCACGACTCGCGGCTGTTCATGCGCCGCCTGGCGACCGCGAACGTCGTCGTCCTGACACAGGACGGCCGGCTGCGCCGGAATGGCAGCACCGACGGAAAAGCGGTCCAGCGGGTCCACGGGTTGCTCGTCGCCGGATACTCGGATCCGCTCGAGTGGCGCGGTAGCGACCCAGCCGACCCACGGAGGATCTTCTCGTTCAGCGAGCGTCCGGACGGTGACCGCGACTACGCCCGCGCCCAGAACCAGCTGCTCCGATGGTTCCAGCGGTTGCCGCGGCGACCCCACGTCGTCCTGGTCCATCAGAACGGGCTCGCCCAGGGGCTCGCAGAGGCGCTGTACGACGAGGGCTACGATCACGCGCTGCTGATCCTCACCGGACACGATCACGAGCAGCACATCGATCGCTACGGCAGGATCCTGGTCGTGAACGCCGGGACCGTGGGAGCCGGTGGCGCTTTCGGCGTCGGAGCGGAGTCCGTCGGCGTGGCCCATCTTCACTTTCCGGAGCGGCGGACGCAGGCCCGCCCGCGGGCTGTCGACCTCGTGCAGGTGGAGCCGCTGTCGGGGGCCGCGAGTGCGGAGCGAGTAATCCCTTCAGCGCCCGAAGCCTGCGAGCGCGATCGCGTTCACTGCCATGACGAGGAGTGAACGGCCTCGCGGTCGCTCGCCACAACCGGCGCGCCCCGGTCCGGGGGTCCCGTGCGCTCGCGGACGAAGCCCCCGATCCGGACCGCGACCGCCGTCAGCGGCACCGCCACTAATGCGCCGGGTATGCCGGCCAGCACCCCGCCGGCTGTGACGGCCAGCAGGATCGCCACGGGGTGCACCGCCACGGCGCGGCTCATCACAAGCGGTTGGAGAAGGTTGCTTTCGACCTGCTGAACGATCGCGACGGCCGCGAGGACAACCAGTGCCTCGGCAAGCCCGAGCGAGACCAGCGCCACAAGAACCGCGGCTAGCCCCGTGACCACGGCGCCGACGATCGGAATGTACGCGCCGAAGAAAGTGAAGACCGCCAGCGGGAGGGCGGCCGGGACGCCGATGACAGCCAGGGCCAGGCCGATGAAGACGGCGTCGAACAGTGCGACCGCGGTCATCCCGCGCAAGTAGCCCGAGAGCGTCTCCCATATGCGCGCGCCGAGATCGCGTAAGGCGGCCTCGTGCCGGCGGCCGAAGACGCCGATCAGCCAATCGACCATGTCATCGCCGTCCTTGAGGAAGAAGAAGGTGACCACGAGCGCGATCGCAACCGCTGCGACGACCGAGCCGGCGAACTGAGCGCCGCTCAGCACGCCGTCGATGATCGCGTCGCTGTTCTGGCGCAGTTGGTCGGCCGCCTCGGCGACGTACTCGTCGAGTTGGCGTCGGGAGAGGTCGAGCGGCCCTTCGATCAGCCAGTCCCGCACGGTGTTGACCCCACGCCGGAGGCTGACTCCGAGCTCCTCCAGCTGGGAGATGAAGGGCGGCACGACCAGCAGCATCAGACCCGCCAGGACCGCAAACGCGGCAGCGAGTCCGCCCGCAGCCGCGGCGGCGGGAGGCCAGCCCCTCGCTTTGAGGGCCTGCACCGGGGGGCGCAGGAGCGCGGTGCCAAACAGTGCGAGGACGAGCGAGAGGAAGACCAGCCAGAGACGGGAGACGACAAGCGCCACCACAACGGCGGCCGCGGACACCACGAGCAACCGCCAGGAGTAGGCCGCCGCCACGCGCAACGGGTCGGGCACCCGGTCCCGACCCGCACCCGGGAGGGCCGACACCTGCTCTCGGTCGGGCGGACGATCCACCGCCTAGCCGGTGTGGCGGCCGGTGTCCTCCGCCCGCTCGTCTCGGTGGCTCAGCTGCGGGTCACCGAGAGCGCTGACCTCATCGCTTGCCA
>JBKGUS010000490.1:0-2718 GCA_046462295.1 Thermoleophilaceae bacterium
GCTTCCTGGTGAAGGCCGGCGGTTCGAGAGCGCCGACGGGCGAGCGCGCGGCCCGGGCGATCGCAGCACCGAGCCGGCGTTGGCGCTGCGGCCGGAGCCGTCTCCGCGCGAGCGCTCCTGGCCGGCGCCCGCACGCGCCGAGCGCCGCTCGGTGCCGCGATCGCCCGGGCCGCGCGCTCGCCCGTCGGCGCTCTCGAACCGCCGGCCTTCACCAGGAAGCGACCCGCGCGTGTTGGTTCCGTCTGGTCGTCCGCCGGCGCCTGGGCGTTGAGGGTTGGAAGGCGAGGCGGCCGGGTTCGGGAGGGCACTCGCGGAACCCGATGGGGCTGCGTCTCCGGAAGCGCCGTCGCGCGAGGACCGCCCAGGCGAGCCGCCGGACGGGCTGCCGCCGCCGGATGAGCCGCCGCCGGGCACCAGGCCGCCCGGGTCGGGATTGCCCGGCAGGGTCGGCAGACCGCTCCCCGGCGTCCCCACCGCGTCCCGTACGCCGTCGCGCACCGGCGCAACTGGGGAGTCCTGCACCACTTGCTCGAGCGGCGCCGGCAGCGGAGCATGTACGAGCTGCTGCGCCGGAGTGATCAGGCCGGTCACCGCGTCCCTCGGCTCCGACAGCGGACGCGACCCGGACAGATCGAGGAGCTGCGCCTCCGCCGTCCCTCCAACCAGGCCTAGGCACGCCAGCGTGAGCGTCAGCGCGACGGGCGCCCGAGGACGCCGACCAGACCACGTCGAGCGGAGATGCACCTCTTAACAACGATCGGCCGTGCCACACGCTGCCGTTAGCGGAACGCGGAAACCTCGACAATCAGTCGAGGAAGCTCACGAAGTCGGGCGGTGGCAGCCGGTCCGGCGGCTCGCGCTCCTGGCGCGGGGGCCCGAGGTGCAGCAGTCCGATCACGCGCTCGTCGTCCCCCACCCCGAGCGCGGCGCGTCCCTCGGGCGTGCGCAGCACCGCCGGGGTGCGCCAGTAGCCCGCCAGCCCGCGCGCGTGGGCGCTGAGGAGCACGATGTAGCTCGCGGTGGCCGCCGCGCAGAGGTCCTCCTCGTCCTGCACGGGGTCCTCGGAGCGGACCTGGCTGGCCGCCACGAGCGTGGGCGCGCGGTCGAGCTTGGCCGCGCCCTCGGGTCCGGCGGCCTCCTTCAGCCGGGCGAGCGCCTCGGGCCCGAGCACCCGGAAGCGCCACGGGTTCGTGAGGTTGTGGTTGGGGGCCCAGCGGGCCAGCTCGAACAGCTCGTCGAGCGTCTCGCGCGGCACCGCGTCGGCCCCGTAGGCCTTGTGGGTGCGGCGCGTGCGGATGGCGTCTTCGACCTCCAAGGTGAGCTAGCGAAGCTAGCGGTCTCGGCGACGGGATGTCGCCCTTGGCATCAGGACGCGGGGCAGGATGCCCCGCGGAGGAATTACGCTGGCGAGATGCCCTCCGGGACCGTGCTCGTGACCGGCGCCTCGTCCGGCATCGGCGAGGCCGCCGCGCTCCACCTGAGGGAGCTCGGCTTCGACGCCGTGGCCGCCGTCCGCAAGGACGAGGACGCCGAGCGGCTCGCGGCCCGCGGTCTCCGCACCGTGAAGCTCGACGTGACCGACGTCCACTCGATCGCCGCCGCGCGCGACGAGCTGGGCGACGCGCCGCTGGCGGGACTCGTCAACAACGCCGGGATCGCGGTGGCGGCGCCGCTCGAGTTCCTCCCCCTCGACCAGCTCCGCCACCAGCTCGAGGTCAACCTGATCGGGCAGCTCGCGGTCACGCAGCGCTTCCTCCCCGCGCTGCGGGCCGGACGCGGGCGGATCGTGAACATGAGCTCGATCGGCGGGCGGGTCGCGCTGCCCCTGGTGGGCGCCTACCACGCCTCGAAGTTCGGGCTCGAGGCGGTCAGCGACACGCTGCGCCGCGAGCTCCTCTCGCAGGGCGTCGACGTGATCGTGGTCGAGCCGGGCGGCGTGAAGACGCCGATCTGGAGGAAGGGCGACGAGCTCGCCAGCGAGCTGACAGCCGACCTTCCGCCCGAGGGCCGCCGCCTGTACGGGAGCCTGATCGCTGCGATCCGCAAGCAGACGACGAAGATCGCCACCGAGACCGGGATCGAGCCGAGCGTCGTGGCCGAGGCGATCGGGCATGCGCTCGCGGCGAAGCGCCCCCGCGCCCGCTACCTGGTGGGCCGCGACGCGAAGATGCGCGCCCGGGCGGCTGCGGTGCTGCCCGACCGGGTGATGGACCGGGTCGTCGCGCGAACGCTGCGCGGCTGAGGCCGCGGCGGGCTCAGTCGAGCCGGTACAGCAGCGCTTCGCGCTCGCGCTGCTTGACCTTCTCGAGCGTGAGCTCAGGGTCGCGCTGGTGCGCGAGCGACACCTCCGCCGAGCTGGGCAGGTCCGCCGGGTCGGGCCAGGTGGAGGGATCCCACAGCTTCGAGCGCACGAACGCCTTCGGGCAGTGCGTGTAGACCTCCTCGGCCTCGATCATGATCGCCGTCTTCGGCGGCTTCCCCACCGGGGTCATGCGCCCGAGCAGGCCCGGGTCTGCGCTCACGGCGGCGCGGCCGTTCACGCGGAGGGTGGTGTCGCGGCCGGGGATCACGAAGATCACGCCCGCCCTGCCGCTGTCGACCACGTTCTCGAGCGTGTCGAGGCGGCGGTTGCCGGTGGCGTCCGGAATCGCCAGGTGCTCGTCGTCGAGCACGGTGACGAACCCGGGCGGCCCCCCGCTGCGACGTGAGCCCCCGCGG
>JBKGUS010000491.1:0-2577 GCA_046462295.1 Thermoleophilaceae bacterium
AGAGCAGGTCGATCAGCCGGTCTGTCGAGACCGTCTCGCCCGCATGGAGCAGCAGGATCGCCAGCAGTGCCCGCTGGCGCGGGCCTCGGAGCGGGACCGGCTGGCCCTCCGAGTAGACCTGAAGCGGTCCCAGGATGCGAAAGTCCAAACCCCTCGTCTCGCGCCGAACGTAGCACGGGTCGGCGCGCGTGCCCAGCAGCGGTGCGCGCTCGCCACTCGTTGCCCCCGCGTTGCCGCCGCGTAGCCGCAGCCCCCGAGACTCGGCTCGTGGCGATCTCCCGAGAGACCTTCGTCGTGCAGGTCCACGAGGACGGCGGCGCCGTCCTCGAGAACGTGCGCACGCGTGAGTGCGTCTGGCTGAGCCAGCTCTCGGAGATCGCCGTCCACATCACCGGCTGGCTCGACGATCCAGACCGCCACCCCCGCTCCGGGCCGGCGAGCGAGCCCCACTCCCCAGGAGGTAGGACATGACATCTCGCAGCTTGACCGCCGGGACCGCCGGCGTCGTCGTGGCATGCGCGGCCCTGCTGGCCGCGTGTGGCGGAGGCGAAGATACGGCACGGGCGGAGCCCGAGGTGCCGAAGCTGGCCTCGGCCGCGGCCATCGAGCGCGACCCCTACGCCCTCGCCTGCGGGCACGTGCGAGCGCAGCAGAAATGGGCCGACGAGACCCGCCGGGCCACGGTTGCCATCGGGAGCCGCGAGCGGATCCGCGGCCTGAACCAACTCCAGGCGACCCAGAGCCTCTTCTACGCCATGACCGAGATCTGCAAGGGACGGCCGGCGTCATTCGAGCCGGCCGAGAGCGCCGTACGCGCGGTGCGAGCGGGCGAGTACCGCGCGGACCTTGGGACGCCGTAGCCGCAGCTTCGGGAAGCCATCAACCCAGATACAGGAGGAGACATGACAAGGAGACTGCGCAGCGGACTGCTCGTCACGGCGCTGGTTCTCGCCGCCCTTGCGGCCGCGCCGCCACTCGTCAGCGCAATCACCGCGACGCTGTTCACGACTAGCACGCTGACTGAGGACGTGAACGTCAACAACGACCGCATCCGACTCAAGACCAAGGACCCGGCCGACGTCCAGGTGCAGGAGGCGCGCTTCGCCCCCGGCGACGTCGTCGACTGGCACAATCACCCCGGCTTTGCCCTGATCGCCGTCAAGTCCGGCACGATGACCTTCCTCGATGCCGACTGCTCCGCCCACACGGTCGGCCCGGGCCAAGCGTTCGTGGAGTCTGGCGGACCCACCAAAGCCATCAACCAGGGCAACGTCGAGGCCCTCTTCTACGTCACCTACGTGCTTCCCGAGGGCTCGCCGCGGACGGTGCCGACGGATCCGCCGCCCTGCGCCTAGGAGCGCTCAGACGGGGCGGCCGCGAGACGAGCGGCCGTCCCGCGATACTCGCACCGCGTGACTCGCCGGTTCCATCAGATCGACGTCTTCACTTCCGTCGCCTACAAGGGCAACCCAGTCGCCGTCGTGCTCGACGGCAGCGGCCTCAGCACGCGGGAGATGCAGACCTTCGCCGCCTGGACGAACCTCTCCGAAACCACCTTCGTGCTGCCGCCAAGCCGCCCGGACGCGGACTACGCGGTCCGCTTCTTCACGCCGACGTCCGAGCTGCCCTTCGCCGGGCACCCAACCCTCGGGACCTGCCACGCCTGGCTCTCGACCGGCCAAACCCCAACACACCGCGATCTCATCGTTCAAGAGGCCACCCCCGGGCTGGTCGAGGTTCGCCGGACCAATGACGGGCTCGCCTTCGCCGCGCCGTCGGGCGACTCCGGGCCCGTCGAGCCCGCCATGGTCGAGCACGTCGCGTCGATCCTCCGGATACAGCCAGCGGAAATCGTGGACGCGCACCGGAGCGACCTCGGGCCCGGGTGGCTGGCCGTCCTGCTCTCGAGCGCGAACGAGGTGCTCGCGCTTCGCCCCGGGCCAGTCGACCGCTACGTCGGGGCGGTTGGGCCCTACCCCACAGGTGCATCCGAGGCGTTCGAGGTGCGCGCGTTCTTCCCACGAAACGACTCCACCGGCGAGGATCCCGTGACCGGCAGCCTGAATGCAATGGTCGCCCAGTGGCTACTCGACAGCGGTCGGGCGAGCGCTCCCTACGTGGCCAGCCAGGGGACCATGCTGGGACGCGCCGGGCGGGTTCACATCTCGACTGACCGTGGCGGCAACATCTGGGTCGGCGGCGGCACCATCACCTGCATCACGGGCGAGGTCGCTCTCTAGCCTCTCACGCCGCGCACGCGGCCGTCCGGTTCGCCGAGAAACGCGAATGTGCACCGGCGCCGAGACGGTTGATCGCCACGTCTCGAGGGTGTCGCGCAAACGGAGGAGCAGAAGTGTCGGGTCGTGGTCAATGCCGCTCCTATGGACGAGCGGCAGGCGTGTCGGGCTGATGCTCGGGCCGTGACTCCTCTTGGACAAAGCAGTCACTTCGTTGCCGAGGTGGCGCCTGAATGCTTGCGGCGCGCAGCAGTCCCGACTTTGGCCTTCGACGCGCCGCGCCAGGCGGCGCCGCGTTCTGCGAGCTGTCCCGGGGCAAGGATGCGCTCCTCGCCATTCG
>JBKGUS010000492.1:0-6883 GCA_046462295.1 Thermoleophilaceae bacterium
ATCCACGAGAACGACGTGCCGCAGTCGGGATCTGCGCGGTTCATGTAGTAAAACGACGACGCGATCAGGAACATCGGGATGAACGAGGCGAGCAGCACCGCCGGCGCCTGTACCCCGACCCCCACCACCACGATCCCGAGCACCGCTGCCAGCGAGTAGGCCGGCGCCGTCGAGGCGATCCCGATGATCAGGCCGTCGACGAAGCCGATGGCGTTCTTCTTGAGGCCCTTCTCCCCTGCCTCCGCGGCCCGCTCGGTCACGGCTCGGGCTGCACCGCAGCCATGCGCTCGGCGCGGCGCTGCTGCCACACGGTCAGCAGCATCATCGCCAGCGTGAAGAGGAAGATCATCGAGCCGATGACGTAGATCTCCGGCGGCACCGACACGCGCAGCGCGCCCCACACGAATATCGGGAACGTGACGGTCGCGCCCGACGTGAAGTTCGTGATCACGAAGTCGTCGATCGAGAGCGCGAACGCGAGCAGCGCCGCCGAGATCACACCGGGCATGATCAGCGGCAGCGTCACCAGCCGGAACGTGTGCCACGGCGTGGCGCCCAGGTCCTGCGCCGCCTCCTCCAGCGAGCGGTCGAAGCCGATCAGGCGCGAGCGCACGGTCACGATCACGAACGAGATGTTGAACATGATGTGAGCGATCACGATGGTCCCAAAGCCGGTGCTCACGGCGAAATTGAGGAACAGGGAGAGCAGCGCCGCGCCGAGCACGACCTCGGGCGTCGCCAGCGGGATGAAGATGAAGAAGTTGACCGGCGCCCGGCCGCGGAACTCGTAGCGCACGAGCGCCAGCGCGGTGAGCGTCCCCAGCGCCGTGGCCACCACCGTCGAGATCGCGGCGATCTCGAGCGAGTTGACGAGCGCGTCGCCGATCCCAGGGACGCCGAAGGGATCGGACCAGGCGTCGAGGGAGAACTCCTGCCAGATGAAGTTGAAGCGCCCGCGCGGGTCGTTGAAGGAGAAGACGAGGATGATCGCGATGGGGATCAGCAGGTAGAGGAGCGCCAGGCCGGCGTAGACGTTGAGGACGCCGTCCAGGAGGCGCCGCCGCGCGCGAAGACGCCGCCGGGCCGCAGGCGGCCGGCTCGGCCGGACGCGCGCGGATTCCATCACCGCCGCTCCGCCTCCGTCCCGAGCAGCGCCTCAGTGCCGGCGATGCGTGCCCAGACGAGCACGATCGCGAG
This sequence comes from Thermoleophilaceae bacterium, assembly GCA_046462295.1. Taxonomy (GTDB): domain Bacteria; phylum Actinomycetota; class Thermoleophilia; order Solirubrobacterales; family Thermoleophilaceae; genus JACVRW01. The sequence goes on from JBKGUS010000492.1 coordinate 1,198, forward strand.
CATCAGCGCCATCAGGATGAACGACAGCGCCGCCGCCGTCGGGTAGTCCGACAGCTCCAGGAAGCGGCTCTGGATGACGTTCCCGATCATGAACTGCCGCGGCGTGCCGAGCAGCTCGGCGTTGATGAAGTCGCCCGCCGCCGGGATGAACATCAGCAGCGTGCCGGCCACCACGCCCGGCATGGAGAGCGGGAGCGTCACGCGCAGGAACACGTCGCGGCGCCGCCCGTAGAGGTCGTAGCCCGCCTCGAGCAAGCGCCTGTCGATGCGCTCTAGGCTCGCGTAGAGCGGCAGAATCATGAACGGCAGGTAGTTGTAGGTGATGCCCGCCACCACCGAGACGGTGGTGTCGAGCAGGCGGCCCCCGTCGCTCAGGATCCCGATCGAGCGGAGCGTCTCGACCACCAGGCTCGAGTCGGCGAGGATCGTCTCCCACGAGATCGTCCGCAGCAGGTAGGTGACGAAGAACGGCACGATCACCGCGAGCAGGAGGGCGTTGCGCCAGCGCCCGGCGCGGAAGGCGATCACGTAGGCGAGCGGGTATGCGATCACGAGCCCGATCAGCGTGGCCAGCCCGGCGTACTCGAACGAGCGCATGAACTGCTCCGAGAAGTCCGAGAGCGAGTCCGTGTAGTTCGCGAACTCCCAGTTGAACGTGTAGCCGGTGTCGAGCGTGCCCGTCTTGAGCGACTCGAAGGCCATGTAGGCCAGCGGGATCGCGAAGAAGATGAGCAGCCACCCGAGGCCGGGCAGCAGCAGGAAGTACGGCAGCCCCGCCCTCTTCAGCCGACCCCCCACGCGGCGGCGTCCTACGCGCCGATCACCTGCTGGAACGCCTCGTCCAGCTCCTGCTCCTCCTCCGCGTCGAGGCCGCGGAAGATGAACGTGTCGGCCAGGAACTGCTCGTCGGGGAAGATCAGCTGGTTCTCCGCGAGCGCCGGGTCGCGCTCGGCCAGGATCTCCCTCACGCCCGCGACCGGGCAGATGTAGTTCACGTACTCGGCGATGTCGGCCTGCACCTCGGGCCGGTACACGAAGTCGATCATCTTCTGGGCGGTGAAGGCGGCCGGCGCCCCGACCGGGATCTGCATGTTGTCGGTCCACAGGTGGCCGCCGGTTTCGGGCACGACGAACTCGATGTTCGGATTGTCGATCGTGAGCTGAACCGCGTCGCCGGACCAGCCGATGAGCAGCCACGAATCGCCCTTGGTGATGTCCTTCGTGTACTCGTTGCCGGTGAAGCCGCGGATCTGGCCGGAGTCCGCGGCCTCGCCGATCTTGTCGATCGCCTCCATGAACTGGTCCACCGAGGCCTTCTCCGGGTCGTGGCCCAGCGAGGCCGCCACGACACCGACCGTGTCGCGCATCTCGGTGAGCATCGTGACCTTGCCCTTGTACTGCGGGTCGAATAGGTCGTCGACGCTCCTCGGCTCGCGCTTCACCAGGTCCTTGCGGTAGATGATGCCGGCGATGCCCGACTGCCAGGGCATCGACTGCTCGCGCTTCGGATCGAAGGGCGCCGACTGGAGCCGCGGGATCAGGTTCTTGTTCGCGTTCGGCATCTGGCTCTTGTCGAAGCGCTGCACGTAGCCGAGCCGGATCATCCGCGCGGCCATCCAGTCGGTCACCACGTGGATGTCGCGGCCGCCCGAGTCGCCGCGGTCGTACTGCTGGCGGACCTTGCCGAAGAACTCGGTGTTGTCGTTGATCTCCTCGACGTAACGGACCTTGGTGCCGTACTCCTGCTCGAACTCCTTGAGCGTGCCGCGGTCCTCCTCGATGTAGAGCGGCCAGTTGGCGAAGTAGAGGGAGTCGGAGATCTCGCCCTTGGCGATCGTCTTCGCCTCCGTCTCGCCGTTGCTGTCGTCGCCGCCGCCGGTCTCCTCGCCGCACGCCGCGAGGAAGGAGAGCGCCGACACGCCGAGCGCGCCCGCCGCGCCGCGGCGCAGCAGGCGCCGGCGGCTGATCTCGTCGCGGATGATCTCTTCGAACCGGCGTTCCAGGTCGCTCACGCCTCGTTTCCCTCCCTGACCATGTGGATGTTGTCGCTCGACCAGGTAAGGCGCGCGGAATCGCCCGCCGCCGGCAGCTGCCGGCGCGCCTCCTCGTCGGTGTTGGGCACCAGCACCGTCATGCGCGTGTCGTCCGTGAGGCGCACGATCACCTGCGTTGCGGTGCCCATGTAGAGCGAGCTCTCGACCTGTCCGTCGACGCTCGCCCGTCCGTCCGGCGCGGCGCCGTTCGCGCGCCGCAGCTGAAGCTTCTCGGGCCGCACCACCGCGTGGGCGCGCTCGCCCACGCGCACGCCGGCGGCGCCGGTGCGCACCGTCACGCCCGCGTCGAGCCGCAGCTCCGCGGTGCCCGTGCCCGTGGAGACCACCTCGCCCGGCATCAGGTTCGACACGCCGATGAACCCGGCCACGAACGTGGTGCGCGGGCGCTCATAGATCTCCTCCGGCGCGCCGAGCTGCTCGATCACGCCGTGGTTCATCACGGCGATCCGGTTCGACATCGTCAGCGCCTCCTCCTGGTCGTGCGTCACGTACACGAACGTGATGCCGACCTCCTGCTGGATGCGCTTCAGCTCGACCTGCAGCTGCTTGCGGAGCTGGAGGTCGAGCGCGCCGAGCGGCTCGTCGAGGAGCAGCACGGCGGGGCGGTTGACGAGCGCCCGCGCCAGGGCGACGCGCTGCTGCTGCCCGCCTGAGAGCTGGCGCGGCCTGCGGTTCGCGTGGGCGGCGAGGCCGACGCGCTCGAGCTCCTCGGCGACGCGGCGCCGGACCTCCTCCTTCGAGACGCGCTTGCGCTGGAGCCCGAAGGCGACGTTGCGCTCGACGCTGAGATGCGGGAAGAGCGCATAGGTCTGGAAGACGGTGTTGGTGGCGCGCTTGAAGGGCGGCAGCCCGGTCACGTCCTCGCCGTCGAGCAGGACGGTGCCCTCGGTCGGGTCCTCGAAGCCCGCGATCATCCGCAGCGTGGTGGTCTTGCCACAGCCGGACGGGCCGAGCATCGTGAAGAACTCACCGCGGGGGATGTCCAGGTCCATCTCCCTGACCGCGGTGAGATCGCCGAATCGCTTCGACACAGCTTGTAGGCGGACGCTCGGCGCCGCCGTGCGCGAGGGGGCGGGCTCGGCCCGCCCCGGAGCGATTGTCTCGTCCGGCTGGTGCGCCATGACCCCCCTAGCAGTACATCAGTTGTCCGTTCTGCACAATGGTCTAGTCCGCTGGTTCGCGATACCGTTGTCCACGCCGTCGTATTCGTAGCGACTCGGAGGAGAGAGAATGGCAACCACACCCCAGACGGTGCACGAAGAGCACACCGGCGCTGCGAGCGCGCTCCAGGACAAGGCGCGCCGGCACCTGTGGATGCACTTCACCCGGATGGGGGCATACGACCGGCAGCACGAGATCCCGATCATCGTGCGCGGCGAGGGCAGCTACGTCTACGACGAGCACGACAAGCGCTACCTCGACGGCCTGTCGGCGCTGTTCTGCGTCAACGCCGGGCACGGTCGCACGGAGATCGGCGAGGCGGCGGCGCGCCAGGTCGAGAAGCTCGGCTTCTTCACCAACTGGAGCTATGCCCACCCGGTCGCGATCGACCTCGCCGAGCGGATCGCCGGTCTTGCCCCGGGCGACCTGAACCGCGTCTTCTTCACGTCCGGCGGATCGGAGGCGGTCGAGTCGGCCTGGAAGCTCTCGCGCCAGTTCCACAAGGTCAACGGCAACTCGACGAAGACCAAGATCATCTCGCGCGAGACGGCGTACCACGGCACCACCTTCGGCGCGCTCTCGATCACGGGCATCACTCCCCTGCGCACGCCGTTCGAGCCGCTCGTGCCGGGCGCCTTCCACGTGCCCAACACGAACTCGTACCGCTGGCCCGAGGACCGCGATCCGCTCTGGGCGGCGGACCAGATCGAGCACACGATCGAGTTCCAGGGGCCGGACACCGTCGCGGCGGTGATCCTCGAGCCGGTGCAGAACTCGGGCGGTTGCTTCGTGCCCCAGGACGGCTACTGGCAGCGGGTGCGGGAGATCTGCGACAGGCACGACGTGCTGCTGATCGCCGACGAGGTGATCTGCTCCTGGGGCCGGCTGGGCCACTACTTCGGCGTCGACCGCTTCGGGGTCGTGCCGGACATGATCACGACCGCCAAGGGGATCACCTCGGCCTACGCGCCGATGGGCGCGGTGATCGTCTCCGACCGGGTGGCCGAGCCGTTTATAAGCGACACCGGCATGTTCACCCACGGCATCACGTTCGGCGGGCACCCCGTGTCGGCGGCGATGGCGATGGCGAACCTCGACATCTTCGAGCGCGAGGACCTGTGCGGCCGCGTGCGCGAGAAGGAGCCCGAGTTCCGCGGAATGCTCGACAAGCTGCACGAGGACCTGCCGATCATCGGCGACGTGCGCGGCGCCGGCTACTTCCACGCGCTCGAGCTGGTCAAGGACAAGGAGACGAAGGAGACCTTCGACGCCCAGGAGAGCGAGGAGCTCCTGCGCGGCTTCATGTCGGGCGAGCTCTACCAGCACGGCCTGATCTGCCGCGCCGACGACCGCGGCGACCCCGTGATCCAGCTCTCTCCGCCGCTGATCGCCGACTCCGAGGAATTCGAGCTGATCGACAAGGTCCTGCGCCAGGTCCTGACCGACGCCTGGGACAGGATCGTCCGGCACTGAGATGCTCACCGTCCGGGGCCTCGTCGCGGAGATGGGCCTCGACCTTGCCGCTGGCGAGGACGGCGCCGATGCGCCCGTCCGGTGGGTGCACATCTCCGAGCTACCGGATCCCACGCCGTGGCTGTCAGGCGGCGAGCTCCTGCTGACCACCGGCATCCAGCTGGGCGGTGAGGAGCGGCAGCGCGAGTTCGTGCGGCTGCTGTCCGGGCACCACCTGGCCGGACTCGGGTTCGGGACCGGCTTCGATCACGCCCGGCTGCCGGAGGCGCTCCTCGACGAGGCCGGGAAGCTCGACTTCCCCGTCTTCGAGGTGCCCTACGAGCTGCCTTTCATCGCGCTGACCGAGAAGGCGTTCACGCGCCTCGTGAACGAGCAGTACGAGGTGCTCCAGCGCGGGATCGCGATCCACAAGCGGCTCGAGCGGCTCGTGCTCGAGGAGCGCGGACTCGACGAGGTCGTGCGCGCGCTGGCCGCCACGACGGGCGGCGCCGTCTGGGTGCTGTCGGCGCGCGGCGAGACGATCGCGTCCAAGCTGTTCCGGCGCGAGGTGCCGGGGGATGCGCTCGAGCACGTGCGCGAGGAGGTGCTGAGGCGGCTCTCGGACGACGCAGTGGAGTTCGCTCCCGACCATCCGGAGATCGCCGGGCGCTCGCTGGTGCTGCCGGTCTCGATCCGCGGTCGCGGCGGTCCGCAGGCCTGGCTGGCAGCCGCCCGGGACGCCGGCGGCCTTGGCGACTTCGAGCGGCTCATCCTGCAGCAGGCCGTGACGGTGGTGGCGCTCGAGCTAATGCGCCAGCGGGCCATGCGCGACACCGAGCGCCGCCTGGCTGGCGACGTGCTCGCCGAGGCGCTCACCGGCCGCCTGTCCGAGTCCGAGCTCGCGGTGCGACTGCGGCCCTTCGGGGTCGGAGCGAACGCCGCGGTGCTGGTGTTCACGGCCCAGGACGCGGGCCCCGCAGCAACGAAGGCGGAGGGGGATCTCGACCGCTTCCTGGCAG
>JBKGUS010000493.1:0-2841 GCA_046462295.1 Thermoleophilaceae bacterium
GCCGAGCGCGGCCTGCACCTCCATGGAGGTCTCGGGCCCCATGAAGCGCTCGACCCCGTCGAGGTAGGAGCGGAAGCGGACGCCCTCCTCCTCGATCGAGACGATCATCGACTGCCGACGATCCCTCCGGCGCTTGATCTCCTCGGCGACTGAGCCGTGGCCCATCGAGAAGACCTGGTAGCCGCCGGAGTCCGTGATGATCGCCCGGCGCCAGCCCATGAACTCGTGGAGGCCGCCCATCTCGCGGATGTCGTCCGGACCGGGCTGGATGAAGAGGTGGAAGGTGTTGCCGAGCACGATGTCGAAGCCGAGCTCGGCGACCTCGGCCGCGTGCAGGGACTTGACCGTCGCGGTCGAGGCGAGCGGGACGAACGCCGGCGTGCGGACGTCACCGTGAGGCGTGTGGATCACGCCGGCCCGCGCGGACCCGTCGCGGGCTGCGATCTCGAAGACGGACGGCACGGCGAAGAGCCTACGCGGGCCGCAGAAGCCGGGCCGAAAAGGACGGGGGCCGCCCGACCGACGGCCCCCGACGTACTGCTGTTGTGGAGCGGCCTACGCCTCCGTGGCGCTCCCCTCCACCGCCGGTGCGCCGCCGTTCTCGTGGGTGGCGCCCGCCTTGATCTGCACCCGGCGCGGCTTGCGCTCCTCGGGCTTCGGGATCCGCACCTCGAGGACGCCGCGATCGAACTGAGCGGAGATGCCGTCGGCGTCCACCCCTTCCGGCAGGGTCAGCGAACGGCTGAAGCTGCCGAAGGAGCGCTCGATCCGGTACCAGCCGCGCTCGCGCGCCTCGTGCTCGGCCTTGCGCTCGCCGGAGATGGTGAGCGTGCCGTCCTGCACCTCGATCGAGACATCGGCATCGTCGAGGCCGGGCAGGTCGGCCTTCAGTACGAAGTGGTCCTCCGCCTCGACCAGGTCCATCTGCGGGACCCAGCGGCGCGACTCGCGCTCGCCGCCGAAGAAGGCGTCGAAGAGCCGGTCTACATCACGGGTGAACGGCTGCGGGTTGACGACAAGAGCCATATCTGAACCTCCATCCAAACCAACGACAGTTGACTCCGCGTCAGTATAAAACCTCAGTCGCTCGTTATCAAGTTTTCTCCGGTCATTTCTGGGGAGGGGTCAGACCCCATCAGCGCGAGGAGGGTGGGGGCGACGTCCGCCAGGATGCCGCCGTCGCGTAGCCGGCCATCGGCGGCGGTCACGATCACGGGGACCGGGTTCATCGAGTGGGCCGTGCTCGGGCTTCCGTCGGGCTCGAGCATGTTGTCCGCGTTGCCGTGGTCGGCGGTGATCAGGCACACACCCCCGTCCTCCGACACCGCCTCCACCAGCCGGCCCAGGCACTCGTCGACGGTCTCGACCGCCTTCACCGCGGCCTCGATGATCCCGGTGTGGCCGACCATGTCGGGGTTCGCATAGTTGATGATCCCGAACGCGTAGTCGCCCTCGGACCAGCGCTCCACGAACGCATCCGTCGCCTCGCGCGCCGACATCTCCGGCTTGTGGTCGTAGGTCGGCACGTCGCGCGGCGAGTCCACGAGGCAGCGCTCCTCGCCCTCATAGGGCTCCTCCTCGCCGCCGTTGAAGAAGTAGGTCACGTGCGCGTACTTCTCCGTCTCCGCCACGTGCAGCTGGGACAGTCCCCGCGCCGCGAGCGTGCTCGCCAGGGTGACCTCCGGCCGCTCCTGCGGGAACGCCACCGGGTGGTCCCAGTCCTCCTGATACTCGGTCAGGGTGGTGATTCGGAGGTCGGGGACCTTCGTCGACAGCGCCTCGGTCAGCTGGCGTGCCCGGTCCGGCCGGAAGTTGAAGAAGATCACGCTGTCGCCCGGCCGGATGCGGGCCTCCTCGCCCACGAGCGTCGGCTTGATGAACTCGTCGGTCTCGTCGCGCTCGTAGGCGGCCCGCACCGCCTCCTCGCCGTTCTCCGCCCTGAACTCGGCCTCGCCGCCGACGAGCGCATTCACCGTCAGCTCGGTCCGGTCCCAGCGCCGGTCCCGGTCCATCGCGTAGTAGCGGCCGGTGATCGACGCCACGCGCGCCCCTCCCCAGCTCTCCACCTCGGCGATGTAGCCGGCGCCGGAGTCGGGGTTGGTGTCGCGCCCGTCGGTGAAGGCGTGGACGACGATGTCGGGGACGCCCTGGTCGCGAGCCAGCTCGATGAGCGCCTTCAGATGCCCCATGCTCGCGTGCACGCCCCCGGCCGAGACTAGCCCAAGCAGGTGCAGCCGCTCCGTGTCGCACGCGGCCCGCAGGACCTCGTTCTCGAAGAACGAGCCGCCGGCGATCGCCTCGTCGATCCGCAGCAGGTCCTGCTTGACGATCGCCCCTGCGCCCAGGTTGAGGTGGCCCACCTCGGAGTTGCCCATCTGCCCCTCCGGAAGGCCCACCGCCGGGCCCCAGGCCGTCATCGTGGTGTGCGGCCAGCGCTCCCAGAGCTCGTCGAAGACGGGCGTTTCGGCCAGCTCGACCGCGTTTCCGGGGCCGGGCTCGGCGAGCCCCCAGCCGTCGAGTACGACGAGGACGACGGGTCTCACGGCCCGCCGGCGGCAGCCGCGACGATCCGCACGAACCCGTCGGGGTCCAGGCTCGCCCCGCCCACCAGCGCGCCGTCCACGTCGGGCTGGGCGAGGATCTCCGCGGCGTTGTCGGGCTTCACGCTGCCCCCGTACTGCACGCGCACGTGCACCGCCGCGTCGGGCGAGCGGTCGCCCACCAGCGCGCGCACGAAGCGGCGGTGCACGTGCGCGTGCAGTACGGGGGCAGCGTGAAGCCCGACAACGCCGCGGAGATCCTCGCCCAGCCCGACGTGGACGGCGCGCTGGTGGGCGGGGC
>JBKGUS010000494.1:0-8057 GCA_046462295.1 Thermoleophilaceae bacterium
AGCGCGGCGGCCGCGCCGGCCAGACGCTCCTCCCGGGGGCCGGCGATCTCGGTGACCTTGCCGTTCTGGACCTCCGGCTCCTCGGCCGCGTCGGCGAGGGCTTCGGCGACGACGCGGGCGGCCACGAGCTGCGTTCGCATCTCGGGCAGGTGGGCGACGCCATCCTGGATCATCCATCCGACGAACGGATCGACGAACTCGTGGAACTGGGCCGCACGGACGATCCGGACCGGCAGCGGGCCTTCGAGCAGCGCCTGCTCCTGCGCCACCTTCGCCGCGTTGTAGCCGCCCTGGAACTTGTCGATGCCGATGATCGAGACGACGACGATCCGCTTCGCCCCGGCTGCGGCGCCGGCTCGTTGGATGTTCCGTGCCGAAGCGGTGAAGAACTCCGTCGCCGCTGCCTGGTCGGGCGAGGGCCCCGTGGCCGTGTCGATGATGGTCTCGGCCCCGGCGAGCGCGTCGTCGAGACCCTCGCCGCTGACCACGTCCACACCCTTGGAGCGCGCGATCGGGATCACATCGTGTCCGCGCTGCTCGAGGATCTCGACGAGGGGTGATCCGACCCGGCCGGTGGCTCCCGTGACGGCAATCTTCTGGCTCCTGCCTTCGGTCTGCATCGTTCTACCTTTCCCAGCGCCGGCGGCTCGCCGCCGACGAATTTGATCTCTAACTCGTTTGACACTCGACGGCGCGAAGATGTGACCGATGGCTGGCCACGAGTTGGCAGCGCTGGAGCGGGCGGAACGGAAGGTACGGCTACCCGTCCCACCACCCACCGGGCGCCCTCACTGGAAAGCCGGCGTCCGGTAGCCACCGTGTTGCGCATGCCTCCCTACCTTCCCACCGATCGAAGTCCCGGCGAGGGGCGGCCCAGCCCTCAGGTCACCCGCCTGCTCGACCGGATCAAGAAGCTCGTCGCCGAGCAGCGGCGCCTCGACGAGGACGATCGCGAGGATCGCCGTCGTGACGCGAACAGGCGTGAGATCGCCCGCCTCAAGTGGCGCCTGGCGAATGTCGTCAAGCGCGAGCTGAGCCCGGGCCCCGGGCTCCGTCTCGCGGTCGCCGTCAGGCTCTAGCGCCCCTCGTCCAGCGCCGCCTGCAGCGCGGGAAGGTCGGGCGAGCCGAACACCACGCGGTTCCGCGTCGCGACGTACACGAGGTCCAGGTCGACTCCGGCCCGCGAGATCTTCCGGGTCAAGTCCGCCAGCACGCCGGGGCGGTCCTCCACGTCGACCACGACGACCTCCCGCTCGCGGCTGACCGCCAGGTGGGAGATCGCCAGCAGGTGCCTGACCGCGCCGGCGTGCGGCACGAGTATGTGCAGCTCCGCCTTCTCGCCGGGGCCGATGCACGTGGCCGCCGCGATGTTCACCCCGGCGTCGCTGATCGCGGCGGCCACCGCGGCCAGCGCCCCCGGCTTGTTGTCGATGTCGATGACGAGGTCGACCGCCATGTAACCGGGTCCGAGGTGCGCTACACGCCCGCGGGGACCAGGATCCCGCGGCCCTGGAGCCGCCCGCCGTCGAGATCCGCCATCGCGTCGTTTATCCCCGCCAGCGGATAGGTGGTCGTGTGCAGGGTCACCTTTCCCTGTGCGGTCAGCGTCATCAGCTCCTGCAGGTCGTTGTACGTGCCGACCAGGTTGCCGATGAACGAGATCTCGCGCGAGATCACGTCGATCGTCGGGATGTCGATGTTCTCGCCGTATCCGATGACGTAGTAGAAGCCGCCGTCCCGGATCATCTCGATGCCGTCCTCGATCGCTCCCTTCTCGCCGACGAAGTCCACGATCGCCTCGGCGCCGAGCCCGTCGGTCAGCTCCTTCACCGTCTCGACATGGGACCCGTCGACCTTCACCGTATGGTCGGCGCCCAGCTCGCGGGCCAGCGCCAGCGCCGGCTCGGACGGGTCGATGACAATTACCTCCGCGGGCGTCATCGCCCTGAGGCACTGGACCCCGATGTGCCCGAGGCCGCCGGCGCCGATCACCACCACCCGCGTGCCGCTGCTCAGCACCGGGATGGCCTTCTTCACCGCGTGGATCGCCGTGAGGCCCGCGTCCGCGAGCGCCGCGATGTCCTTCGGATCGAGCGAGTGGTCGAGCTTCACCACCGAGCGCGCCGAGGTCATCAGGAAGTCGGCGAAGCCGCCGTCGCGGTCGATCCCCGGGAAGGAGCCGTTGCGGCAGTGCATGTCGTTGCCGGCCCGGCACGGGCCGCATAGTCCGCACGAGATGTAGGGGTGCACGATCACCGTGTCGCCGACTGCGACGTTCGTGACCGCGGACCCGACCTCGTGCACCCATCCCGCGTTCTCATGCCCTGGCGTGTAGGGCAGCTGCACGCCGGACTTCTCCGCCCACTGCCCCTCCTGGATGTGGATGTCCGTTCGGCACAGACCCGCTGCGCCGATCCGGACGACCACGTCGAGCGGGCCGGTCGCCCTCGGCTCGTCGACCTCGTCGAGCTGGAGCGGGTCGTGGTAGGCGTGCAGCCTTGCGGCGATCATCGTCTGACCTCCTCCGGGTGCTGGCGGATCTCGAGCAGCGAGCGGCAGATGCCGCCGTTCACGTCGAGGCTGGTGCGGACGAGCCGCGCGCTCCGCAGCCAGCGGCCGAGCTCGCCGGCCGCCACGGGCTCGCCGTCCGGCAGGACGAAGGCGGGCGCGCCGCGGTCATGGGCGATGCCGAGCTCTGCGCGCAGCTCGATGCAGCGCCGCGAGTCGCGGCAGTCCGGGAGGTCCGAGACGCGGTGGGCGGTGACCTGCTGGGGCGTCTCCCCGCCGGCCAGCATCGCCTCGCACAGGCGCGCTTGGCGGGCGACCAGCGCCTTTCGCTGGAACAGCTCGCGCAGCGAGTCCAGCCGGTCGTCGTCCGTCTCGTCGGGGAACGCGCCGGCGAACCCCTCGCCGCGGGCGAGCGCCTCGTTGATCTCCTCGCCGGTGTAGTGGTCCTCCAGCCTCACAACCACCCGCCGAACCCCGGACACCCGGCTCGCGGCGTCGCGCGCGTCGGCCGCCATCAGGTAGGCGAAGTTCGGCGCACACTGCGGCGTGGGCAGCCGCAGGAGGATCTCCACGTCGCCGTCGGGCGTCACCTGGCATGAGGTCACGAACCGGAGCGAGGTGATCGGCTCGTCGAGCTCGGGATCGTGGACCTCGCCGAGTGCGTCGAGAACACGCGCCCGGCTCGTCATGTCTGGTCGCTGACCAGCTGTGCGTCCTCCCGGGCCGCCGGTGTCCCGGCCTCGTCGGGTAGCCGGAACTCCTCCGGGACGTCGATCCCGTAGAGCCTGGCGGCGTTCAGTCCGAGGATCTTCTTCTTGCCGGACAGCTCGAGCGCCGGGAAGTCCGAGAACTCGTCGCCCGGCGGATAGGTCCAGTCGAGGAAGCCCTCGACCTGCCATTTCGGCTCCCAGATGGCGTAGTCGCTCGCGAACAGCATCTTGTCCTCGCCGACCCAGAAGAGCAGCTCGCCCATCACCTTGGCGAAGAAGCGCGGGCGGGCGTGCATCAACCCGCCGATCACCACCGCCAGGCCGGCGTAGACGTTCGGCTCCTGCGTCGCCATGAAGCAGAAGTCCTCGATCCGCGGCAGTCCGACGTGCTCGACGATGAAGTTGAGCTCCGGGAAGCTCGTGGCGACGAGGTCGACGTCCGAGACGTCGAACGCGTCCTTGTCGAGCGGCCAGATCGTAGGGCCCTTGTGCACGTGGATATTCGTGATCCCCAGCTCCTGGCACTTCTCGAGGAAGCGCTGCGACTCGGCGTCCTTGAGGGACCAGCCGCGCGACCCCTGGTACCACTCGGCGGTGTAGAGCTTGACGCCCTTTAGCCCGTACCGCTCGGCGTCCTCCTCGAGCTGCCTGAGGCCCGCCTCGCCCTCGCGCGGATCGAAGCGGCCGTTGACGATCAACCGGTTCGGATGCTTCTCGGCGAGCGTCGCGTTCCGCTCGAGCGTGTTGAAGCCGTCGCGGAACCACTCCTTCAGGTACGTCGGCTGGAAGATGGCGGCGTCCACGTAGCCGTCCTCGAAGACGTCCTTGACGAAGTCCTCCTCCGAGTACTTCTGGAACTTCTCCATCGGCCAGTGCGTCTCCTCGGGGGCGAGGCCCATGTACGCGTGGAAGCACTCGATCCAGCCCTTCGCGTACTGCTCCTGGCCGGGCACCCAGTTCGCTGGGCTCGCGTCCCAGAAATGGACGTGACCGTCGACGACGAAGAAACGATCGCCGTTGCGGGTGTACACCTGGTCCTCCTCTCCTCGTGGAGGCCTCGGGGCGGGGCCTCGGGGCGACGGTACCACCACGCTCCTCTCAGCGGTAGCCGGTCGGATCGGCCGGCTTTCCGGGGTCCTGGACCTCGACCATGTAGCGCCAGCAGTCCGGCCGGGAGCCGTCCACATCGGTGAACCCGTACTCCTTCGCGAGCCCGCCGGAGGAGAACGAGCCGCCGTTGTGGCGCGCGACATCGGGGTCGGCCGCGAGCGCGGCCACCGCACGTCCAACGAACCGCGGGCTCTCCGAAATCGCGGCGAAGTGCGGCTGGAAAGCCGCCGCGTCGCGCCAGTTGTCCTCGGTGACCCGGAAGTTCTCGAGCATCATCTCCGAGCGCAGCCAGCCTGGCGTGAGCGCGACCGCGGTGCAGCCGTGCGGCGCGAGGTCCTTGCCCTGCGCGAACGCGAGTCGGATCGCCGAGGCCTTCGCCAGGTCGTAGAAGGCATTGACCCTGTAGTTCGTCTCGTTGTACTCGCGCGTGCCGTCGGTCATCTCGACGACGAGGCCGCCGGGCCGCCGGATCATGAGCGGCAGCGCGAAGTGGCTCGTGATCAGGTGTGTGTCCACCGCCAAGCGGAGAAGCCGGAGCCCCTTGTCGAGGTCGTGCTCCCACACCGGCTTCTCCCACTCGAACAGAAGCTCGCCGCCCCAGATGTCGTTCACCAGCACGTCGAGCCGCCCGTGGTCCGCGTCGATCCGCTGCACGAGCGACTCGACCTGCGCCGGCTCGAGGTGGTCGGCGGCCACCGCGATTCCCTCGCCGCCGGCTCCGGTCACGAGCTCGGCGGTCTCCTCGATCGTCTCCGGCCGGTCGTACTCGGAGCGCCGCTCGCGGGTGGTGCGGCCGGTGCAGTACACGGTCGCGCCCGCCTCTCCGAGCGCCACGGCCGTGCCGCGGCCCGCTCCGCGCGTCGCGCCTGCGACCAGCGCGACCTTGCCGTCGAGGTCTGCCTTCATGGGGTCTCTCCTTTGGTCTATGGGCTCGACAAAGCCAGTTCTCGCTTGCGCGGCGCCCGGACGGTTAGCACGGCCGCCAGGACGAGCGCGCCGCCCGTGAGCTGCGCGGGACCGAGCGACTCGCCGAACACGGCGAACGCCAGCGCGACGGTGACCACCGGCTCGACCGTCGACAGGATCGACGCGGCCGTAGGGCCCACCCGCCGCAGCCCGGCGAAGAACAGCGCGACCGCCCCGACCGTCGAGACCAGCGCGAGGGCGCCGAGCCAGGCGTAGCCTTCCGCGCTCACGGCGCCGGGATCGAGGTCGCCGCCGGCGAGGCCGGCGAGCGTCAGGCTCAAACCGGCGCCGGTGCAGACGAGCGTGCTCAGCGCGAGCGGCGCGACGCGCGCGGTCACGCCGTCCGAGATCAGGATGTAGGCGGTGTAGACGGTCGCGGCGGTGAGCCCGAGCACCGTGCCCAGCGCGTCGAGTGCTCCGGCGCTGGCACCCGCCAGCACGAGTACGAGCCCGGTCGAGGCGAGCGCGAGCGAGACCGCCGTCGAGCGGCGCGCCGGCTCTCGCCCGATGGCGATCGCGGCGACCGCGACCAGCACGGGATATGTGTAGACCAGCAGCGCGAGTAGCGAGGCGTCGATGCGGTCGAGCGCCGCGAAGTAGGCGCCGGCCTGCGCGCCGTAGCCGACTGCGCCGAGGGCGACCGCGACGAGAAGGTCGCGCCGCGTGAGTGAGCGCAGCTCGCGCACGCCGCCGCGAGCGCAGAGCACGATCAGCCAGAAGACGACGGCCGCCAGCACGAACCGGGCCGACAACAGCGTCCCCACCGTGACGCCCTCGTCATACGCGAGCTTGCCGAAGATGCCCATCGCGCCGAAGCCGGCCGCGGAGGCGAGGCAGTACAGGGCGCCGGTACGGGACATGTGCGCATCCTGCCTGGCTCATTCCTTAGAAGCGACTCTGATTCCTACAGAAAACGAAGTAGCATCGCTTACGGATGCTCGATCTGCACCGGCTGCGTCTCCTTCACGAGCTGCACGCGCGCGGGACCATCGCCGCCGTGGCCGACGCGCTGCGGTTCACGCCATCGGCCGTGTCCCAGCAGCTGGCCGTCCTCGAGCGCGAGGCCGGGCTCCCGCTGCTCGAGCGAGCGGGGCGTGGGGTGCGTCTGACCGATGCCGCGCTCGTACTGGTGGACCACGCCGGCGTGCTGCTCGAGCGCGCCGAGCTGGCGCAGGCGGAGCTCGCCGCCGCCGCGGGCACGGTGGCGGGCAGGGGACGGATCGCCTCGTTCCAGTCGGTCGCCTTCCACCTCGCGGTGCCGGCGATGCAGGCGCTGGCGCGCGAGGCACCGGGACTCCGCTGCGAGCTCGTGGAGGCCGAGCCAGAGTGGTCCCTGCCCGCGCTCGCCATCGGCGACGTGGACCTCGTGCTCGCCGACGAGTGGGAGCACCAGCCGCTCGCCCGGCTCGACGGCGTGGTGCGCGAGGACCTCCTCCGCGATCCGGTCCACGTCATCCTGCCCGCGGACCACCCGGCGCTGCGCCGCCACCGGGACGCCGTGCCGCTGGCCGAGCTCGAGGACGAGGTGTGGACGAGCGGCCACCCCGGCACCGCCTGGAAGTCGATGATCGAGCGCACCTGCCGCGAGCTGGGCAACTTCGAGCCGGACATCCGCCACCGGACCAACGACGCCGTGCTGACCCTGGCCCTCGTGGCGGGCGGGCGGGCCGTGACGCTCCTGCCGGCGCTCGTCGATCCCGGCTCCCACCCCGGGATCGCCGTGAGGCCGATCGCCGAGGGGGCGGTGTACCGGAACATCCTCATGGCGACCAGGGCCGCGGACGCCGAGCGTCCCTCAGTCCAGGCGCTGCGCGGTGCCATCCGCGCCGCCGCCGTCGACGTGAGTGCGAAGCTGCTCGCCGAAGACCTGACCGGCGACACGGAGGCACGATGAGCTACGAGACGATCCTTTACGACGTCGACGGCGCGATCGCCACGGTCACGCTGAACCGGCCCGAGCGGCTGAACACGATCGTGCCGCCGATGCCCGACGAGTTCCAGGCAGCGATCGACGAGGCGGCGCTCGACCCGTCGGTGAAGGTCATCGTCGTGCGCGGCGCCGGCCGCTCGTTCTGCGCGGGGTACGACTTCAGCGACGGCTTCCACCACTGGGACGCGTTCATGACGACCGATGGCGAGTGGGACCCCGGCAAGGACTTCCTGACCGGCACGGCGTACGGCCCGACGTACAAGTTCATGAGCATGTGGCGCGTTCCGAAGCCGGTCATCGCGCAGGTGCACGGCTGGTGCGTCGGCGGGGGCAGCGACACGGCCCTGTGCGCGGACATCGTGATCGCCGCCGAGGATGCGCAGATCGGCACCCCGTACTCGCGGATGTGGGGCTGCTACCTGTCGGGGATGTGGATCCACCGCCTCGGCCTCGCCAAGGCGAAGGAGCACGCGTTGACGGGGAAGCCGCTGTCCGGGGTCGAGGCGGCGGAGGCCGGGCTGATCAACAGGGCCGTGCCGTTCGAGGAGCTCGAGCGCGAGGTCGCCGCCACCGCCGCGCAGCTGGCCGGGATCCCCGCCTCACAGCTCGCGGCGATGAAGCTCGTGGTCAACCAGGCCTACGAGAACATGGGTCTCGCGAGCACGCAGACGCTAGGCCCGATCCTCGACGGGCTGATGCGCAACACGCCCGATGCGCGCCGCTTCATCGAGCTCGCCGCCCGCGACGGCGTGGGCGCCGCCACGGCGGAGCGCGACGGCCCGTTCGGCGACTACAGCCAGGCGCCCGAGGACATGAAGCCCTCGCGCGACCAC
>JBKGUS010000495.1:0-2555 GCA_046462295.1 Thermoleophilaceae bacterium
GTCAGAGCGGATGAGCCGTAAGGAATCGCCCACTAGCGCTCTCGCCCGCCTGCGCTACTCAGCGCCCGACCATGCGCGAGTGTCGCTTTGCGCGACGGATGTAAGTCAAGTTTTTCTGGACGCCTGGGTGGCTCCTTGCAAGAGTTCGTAGTGGGCGCGGGCGACGACGAGCTAAAGCGCAGGGTCTGGGACTGGAGCCTTGCCGCGTTGCTTGCCGCTTTGACGGCCTGAAGATGCGCGTCCCGGTGTCGCGCCTGCGCCCTTCTTTGGTTGCCAGTCGGTGACGAGGCGCCGGTAGGCGGTTTCGGCTTGGCGGGCGAGTTCGAGCTCTGTTTGGCGGAGCGCCTTGTTGGCCGCCCAGACGCCGGGCTGGCCCTGGCCTCGTGGGGCGCTGGCGGTGAGCTCGAGCTGGCGGAGCTTCTTGCGGGTCAGGGTGGGCCTGCCGAAGGCGTAGTCCTGCGTCTTTGTGAGTAGGTGCCAGAACAGCACCACGAGCTTGCGGGCGACGGCGACCGTGGCGATGCCGGCACCGCGCCGCGCCCTGATCCGCTCGCCGAAGGCGCGCAACGGGCTCGGGGAGCGGACCACGATCCAGGCCGCCTCGCAGAGCATGTGACGGGCTTCGGAGGCGCCCTCCTTTGAGATGTGGCCGTAGCGTGCGCGCTCCTCACCGGACTGGCGAACCTTGGGGTCGAGCCCCAGGTAAGAGACGAGCTTTCGCGGACTCTCGAAGCGGCCGATCTCCCCGACGCAGGCCATGAAGGTCGCCGCTGTATGGAGATTGACCCCCGGCACGCTCATCAGCCGGCGCATCTCCGCGGAGTCGAGCGCCGCCTGCGCCAGCGCGCGGTCGACCTCCGCGATCTCCTCGTCAAGGAACGTGATCTGGCGCAGGCAACCCTCGACCGTGTTGCGCTCGTCCTCGGGGAGCTCGAGGCCCTCCAGGTGCCGCCTTCCCTTCTTGCCCGCGAGGTCGTAGACCTCCGGTCGGTCGAGCAGGTTTCGCTGCAACGCCGCGCCGATCTCGTTCTTGGCGCGGGTGCGCTGGCGAACGAGCTGGGCCCGGCGGGCCACCCAGCGCCGCAGCGCCCGCGTCCGCTCGTCCGGGCACCAGACCTCGGCCAGGTAGCCCGAGGCAAGCAGCTCGGCGAGCCGGCGGGCGTCGAGGCGGTCGGTCTTCGCCTTCGCCTCGGAGATCGCCCGCAGTTTCTTCGTGTTGACGACCACGACCCGCGCCACGTGCGCTCGCAGGATGCGGGCGATCGCCTCGGCGCCGCCGGTGGACTCGAGCGCCACCTCGTCCTCTTGGCCGAGGCTGCGGGCGAAGAGCTCCAGCTCCGCGCGGCGGGTCCTGACCCGCCCGGCCGAGCGCACCCGGCCCTCCTCCAAGATCGCCACCTCGCAGAACTCGCGGTGGACGTCCAAGCCGATGCATCTCACTTGCGGCCTCCCCTCGGTCGATGACGCGGGAGACCAGGTGGGCAAACGACACCGACGGATTCGTGCTCTCAGCACATCCAGATCAGTCGCAGGGGCGGCCACGGAAAAGCACGGGCTCGCAGCCCATCGCGCAAACGGCCTGCCCATCCTGCGTTCTCCCAAAGAGCCCCTCGTCCCGGAGCGCCCGAAGCTACGACTGCGCCCGGACGTCCCGGTCAGCGGCCCTCAGGCGGAATCTTCATGGCAGGAGAAGCGATGCTGCTCGCCCTGGGCAAGTAGCGTGCGGGGCGTGCAGGTCAGCCGCGCATTCCGCGATGACGCATTGGCGGGCGATATCACGTTGTCGGTCCGGCTCTGAAGGCGGCCGCAGGTCAGCGAGGGCGGCTGCTACGGAGGGCGCTAGGGTGGCGTGCGGTGCGAGCGCTTGTCACCGGCGGCGGCCGCGGGATCGGAGCGGATATCGCGCGGCTGCTGGCGCGCGACGGCTGGGAGGTCGTCGTGTGCGCGCGTAGCGGCGCGCAGGTGGAGGCGGTCGCGGCGGAGATCGGTGGCGAGTGGAGGCAGGTCGACGTCTCCGATTGCGCCGCGGTCCAGCGAATGGTTGCCGAGGTTGGCGAGGTCGACCTTCTGGTCGCCAACGCGGGTGTCAGCGAGGGTCATGCGCAGCGGCCGTCGTGGGAGATCGACCTCGACGAGTGGTGGCAGGTCTATGAGGTCAACGTGCTCGGCGTTCACTTGTGCTGCAGGGCCGTGATCCCGAGCATGCTCGAGCGCGGACGTGGTCGGATCGTGATCACCGGCAGCGGCGCGGCCTACCTGCCCGGCGGCCAGAGCACCGCGTATGCGCCGAGCAAGGCTGCCGCGTGTCGCTACGGCGAGATGCTGGCCAACGAGCTCGCGGGCCGTATTCCCGTCTTCTTCTTCAGTCCCGGCTTGGTGCGGACGGAGCTGACCGCCGGCGGGGTTCCCGACGATGCGCCGTGGACGCCGCCCGAACTCGCTCCGGAGCTCGTTCGCAAGCTCTCGACCGGCGGCTATGACGCGCTTGCCGGCCGCTACCTGCACGCGGAGCACGACGACGTCGACGCGCTGCTGGAGCGGATCGACGAGGTACG
>JBKGUS010000496.1:0-11386 GCA_046462295.1 Thermoleophilaceae bacterium
TCGTCCCAGAGGACGAAGGCGAAGATGCCGTTCAGCTGGCGGACGCAGTCCGGGCCGCTCTCCTCGTAGGCGTGGACGATGGCCTCGGAGTCGGAGTTCGTGGCGAAGCGATGGCCGCGCTCCTCGAGCTTGGTGCGGAGCGTGCGGTGGTTGTAGATCTCGCCGTTGACGATGGCGGTGACGGCGCCGTCCTCGGAGTCGAGTGGCTGGTCGCCGCCGGCGACGTCGATGATCGCGAGCCGGGTGTGGGCGAGCGTGACGGCTCCGGCGCGCCGGATGCCCTCGCCGTCGGGGCCGCGATGGCGGAGGGCCTCGAGCATCCGCTGGGGGACGTCCTGGCCAGAGGCGCCCGCCGGGTCGAGGAGTGCGCCGATGCCGCACATGCCGGCCATCTTGGCAGGGCACTCCGTTGTCACCCTCTCTTCACGTTCGCGTCTGGAGCCGTCTGCCGGCGCAGCGGACGATCGGCCTCCGCTTCATCCACCGACTTGGGAGGTCGAACCGATGTACCGCCTGATGGGACGCATCCACGCCACACTCGCAACCGCACGCCGCGAGGCCGGCCAGGGCACCGTGGAGTACGTGGCGTTGATCCTGCTGGTCGCCCTGGTGATGGCCGGAGTGATCGCCGCGATGAAGGGCTTCCGCACCGACGAGGGCAAGGAGCTGGGCGACGCGATCATCGGGAAGATCAAGGAGGCCGTGAGGAAGGTGCAGTTCTAGGACCACCCCCGCCATGCCCCGCGAATAGCGCGAGGCTGACCGTGAGCGGGAGTCGGTTGTCGTCGCAGCCGGCGTTGATGGCCGCAACGGTCGCGGAGTTGAGCCCCGGGCGAATCTCTCCCGCGTGACGTACGAGGCCAGTGGACGCCCGCCCTACGCCCGCAGCCCGGCCGCTTCGAGGGCCCGATCCTCATCGCGGTAGATCTCGACACGCACAGCGCGGCCAGCCCGGAGTCTGTAGAGCTGCCACAAGGGGGGCATCTCCACGTCAACGCCGCTGTACTTCCCGCGGCCCCCCTGCCTGATTCGTACGAGCACGCCTTTGCTGCCGAGCTTGAAGTCCTCTGCATGCGCGTAGTAGTCGTGGAAGGGTGCCATCCAGTCGCGGAAGAATTTCCGCACCCCCTCGTGTCCTCGATAGACGCCCATGTCTGGGACCCGCGACTCGGACATGTCCCACTCGACGGCAGGGTCGTAGAAATCGAACACGGCCTGCATGTCTCTTCGCTCCCAGGCCTCCCACACCCTGCGGACGACCTCCACACTGTCCTGCGACTTCGCTACTCCCTCAGGCCGCGAGCGGGCCTCGTCGGGCTGGGGTACCACGTCCACGTTCTCCCGCGACATCGCCTACTCCCGGAGCCCTACGGCTTCGAGGGCTTCGTGGCGGTCGAGGAAGACGCGGATGCTCGCGATCTTTCCGCCGGCGAAGTCGTAGACGTTGGCCGTCGGGATATGCCCGGCGGCGGAGGGGTCGTGCAGGCGGCCGATCATGGCGGCGGCTGGGATGCCGCTCGCGCGTCCGCTGACAACAACCTTTACGAAAGCGAGCACTCGCGCCCGACCGATCGGCTCTGCACGTTCGATGGTCAGTCGAAAGTCGGGCAGCGTGTCCCGGAGGTCGGCGAAGAAGCGTCGGATCGCCTCGGAGCCCTCGTACGCCCCCTCGACGGAGGCCCAGGGCGTCCACAGCCGGATGTCGTCAGTACAGCAAGCGAGGTAGCCGCCGAGGTCGCGCTCATTGACCGCGGCGATCAGTCGCTCGACGACCTCCACGTTCTCGTGCGACATCTGACCGCCAAGCATCCGTTCAATCTACGCTCTGCCAATGGCGAGCGGCGGCTTGAAGGCAGAGCAGAGCGGCCGCGCGCCGAGTCGACTGTCGCGCTTTGTGGGGAAATCGACGACGGGCGCCTGTTGCAGCCCCGGGATGCGGGCTCCGCTGGGCGTGACACCATTGACGCCCTCGTGAGCGATCCGCGGTCACTCCCCGTCGCCGTCTTCGATTCCGGCGTCGGCGGGCTCACCGTCCTGCACGAGTGCCTCGTGTCGCTTCCCCATGAGGACTTTCTCTATCTCGGGGACACCGCGCGGTTTCCGTACGGGGATCGGTCGCCTGAGGAGCTGCTCGGGTTCGCGCGGGAGCTCGCGGCGATCCTGCTCGAGCGTGGCGCCAAGGCGCTCGTCGTTGCCTGTAATTCGGCTACCGCCGCGGCGCTCCCGGCACTCCGCATCGAGCTCGAGCAGCGCTTACCCGTGGTTGCCGTAGTCAGTCCCGAATCGCGGCTCGCTGCGACCGCGACGAAGAACGGCAAGGTCGGCCTCATCGCCACCCCCGCCACGGTCTCGAGCGGCGCCTACGCGAAGGCCCTCGCGGAGACGGCCCCGCACGCCGAGCTCCACGCCGTCGCCTCCGCCGAACTCGCCCCGCTCATCCAGGCCGGCGGCGACGTCGACCACCGCGTGCTGTCGTGCGTCGAGGGCGCCTGCCGGCCGCTGAAGCGCGCCGGCGTCGACACGGTCATCCTCGGCTGCACCCACTACCCGCTCGTCCGCCCCGTGCTGCAGCGGGAGCTGGGGCGCGGCGTAACGATCGTCAGCTCGGGTGAGGCGATCGCCCACGAGGTGGAGATGCGGCTGCGGGAGGCGGGACTCGAGAACGACGAGGGCCGCCGCGGCCGGTACGGCTTCCTGGCGACGGGCGACCCGGACGAGTTCCGCCGCGTCGGCACGCGGTTCCTCCAGCTCCCGATCGGGAACGTGGAGCACGTGGACGTGAAGATGCCGATCGGGAAGCGGGCCGCATGAACGACCTCCGCAACGACGGCCGCTCGCCCGGCGACCTTCGCGAGATCAACATCGTGCCGGGCTTCGTACGCACCGCCAGCGGCTCGTGCCTCATCGAGGCGGGCGGCACGCGTGTCATCTGCACCGCCAGCGTGGACGAGGAGGTTCCCCGCTGGATGGCCGGTCAGGGCCGCGGCTGGGCCACCGCCGAGTACGGGATGCTCCCCGCCTCGACCGGCGAGCGGAAGCGGCGCGACGTCTCGAAGGGTCGCGCCGACGGCCGCACCGTCGAGATTCAGCGCCTCATCGGCCGCTCGCTCCGCGGCGTGATCGACTTCCAAGGGCTTGGCGAGCGCACGGTCTGGATCGACTGCGACGTCCTCGAGGCCGACGGCGGCACCCGCTGCGCCGCCATCACCGGCGGCTACGTGGCGCTCGAGCTCGCCCTCCGCGGGCTCGTCGGCGAGGGCAAGCTCGACCGCGTGCCGCTCAGCGGGTCCGTTGCCGCAGTGTCCTGCGGGATAGTCGACGGGCGCGCCCTGCTCGACCTCGACTACTCCGAGGACTCGACCGCCGAGGTCGACGCCAACGTGGTCATGACCGGTGAGGGTGGCCTCGTCGAGGTCCAGGCCACCGCCGAGCGCACCCCGCTCTCCCGCGCATCGCTCGACGACCTGCTCGCGCTCGCCGCCGCGGGCATCGAGCGCCTCCGCGCCGCGCAGGAGGAAGCGGTGGGCGCGGCGACCGGCTAGCGGACGGCGGGGCCGATGCGGCTCGTCCTCGCAACCCGGAACGACCACAAGCTCCGCGAGCTCGCCCAGCTGATGCGACCCATCGAGCTGGACCCGCTGCCGCAGGAGGTGACGCTCCCGCCCGAGATCGGCACCACCTTCGCGGACAACGCGCTCGGGAAGGCACGCGCCGCCGCCGCTGCCACCGGGCGCACCTCGATCGCCGACGACTCCGGCATCCAGGCCGCCGCGCTCGGCGGGGCCCCCGGCGTGTGGTCGGCGCGGTTCGCAGGCGAGGAGGCCACCGACGAGCAGAACCTCGCCAAGCTGCTGCGCGAGGTGCCGCCCGACGGCGACACGCGCGTGGCCTACCTGTGCGCGATCGCGTGCGTCGAGCCCGGCGGACGCGAGCTGGTGGCGCACGGCCGCTGCGAGGGCCGGCTCACCCACGAGCCGCGCGGGGACGGGGGCTTCGGCTACGACCCCGCCTTCATCCCCGACGACCACCCAGGCGACCTCACGATGGCGGAGCTCACCCCCGAGGAGAAGGACGCGATCAGCCACCGGGGCCGCGCCGCGCGCGAGCTGCGCAGGCAGCTGTTCGAGGCTGAGGAGGCGAAGCGCCCGCGCGGGCTGCTGACCGGGCTGCTACGGGGAGGAAGCGCCACGCGGCGGGGTGCGGGACGATCGGGGAGGGGCGGGCGATGAGCGTCGGGTCGGGCGACCCGGCGGCCGATCGCTCCGGGGGACGGACGGTCAGCGTCGTGGCCGGCGACGCCGGAGGACCGCGCGGCGACTCCGCCTTGAACATCGGCGCCGAGGAGCTTCGCGAGGCCCGCGCCCGCCGGCGCGCCGCGCTGCTCAGCGTGGCGGCCGCCGTCGTGCTCGTCACGGTCAAGCTCGTCACAGGTCTCGTCACCGGCTCGCTCGCGTTCGTCGCCGAGGCGGTCCACTCGGGGACCGATCTCGTGGCCGCGCTCCTCACGCTGTTCGCCGTCAGGGTCGCCATCCGGCCGCCCGACCGCGAACACCACTACGGGCACGGCAAGGCCGAGCACCTGGCCGCGCTCGGCGAGAGCGCCTTCCTCGTGATCGTGTCGGTGTTCATCGCGGTCGAATCGCTCCGGCGTCTGATCGACGGCGGCACCCACGACATCGAGGCCGCCTGGTGGGCGTTCGCGGTGCTCGGCGTGGTCATCGGACTCGACGCGTGGCGAGCCGTCGCCAGCCGCCGCGCCGCCCGGCGGCACCGGTCGGCCGCCTTCGCCGCCAACGCGCTCCACTTCGGCTCCGACCTCGCGGGCTCGCTGGCCGTCCTGATCGGCCTCATCTTCGTCGCAGCGGGCGAGCCCTCCGCGGACGCCGCCGCCGCCCTCTTCGTCGCGGGCCTCGTCGTGATCGCCGGGCTGCGGCTGGCGCGCCAGTCGGTCGACGTCCTCATGGACCGCGCGGCCGTGGACGCCGAGGCGCGGATCCGTGCAGCGCTCGCGCGCATCGGAGACCACGTCGAGCTGCGCCGCGTGCGCGTGCGGCACGCGGCGGAACGGCATTTCGTCGACCTCGTCGTCGGGATTGCTCCGGACGCCGGCGTGACCCAGGCGCACGCCGCGGCAGACGTCATCGAGGACGCCGTCGGCGAAGAGCTCGGGGCGGCGGATGTCATGGTGCACGTGGAGCCCGTGGCCACGGCCGGCGACCTGCGCGCTCGGGCCACCGCCGCCGCTTCGGCGGCGCCGGAGGTCCGGGAGGTGCACAACGTGCGCGCGATGCGCCTGCCCGACGGCTACGAGCTCTCCCTGCACGTGAAGCTGCCCCGCGAGCTGTCGCTGACGGAGGCCCACGACGTGGTGGAGCGACTCGAGGAGCGACTTCGCGACGAGGTTCCCGAGCTGCTCGACGTGCACACCCACATCGAGCCGCTTGCGCAGACGGACTTCGCCATCAAGCCGGACACCGACGAGACGGAGGACGAGCGCCGGGCGATCGAGGACACCGTCCGGCGCGTGACCGGATCCGCGCCGATAAGAGTCGGCTTCCGCGACGGGGAGAGCGGCCGGATCGCGCTGGTGACGATCTCGCTGCCGGGCGAGCAGCCGCTGCCCTCGGCGCACCGCCACGCGGGAGCGATCGAGGAGGCCGTGCGGGAGCGCTGCCCGACGCTTGCCGACGTGATCGTGCACACGGAGCCGGAGGAGGCGCCGCTCCCGCCGATCCGAGAGGGCTGAGGGCCGGCGGCGGGCCCGGCTCAGAGCAGGTTCACGGCGGCCGCGGCGCCCACCGCCAGCAGCACGCCCGAGTACCCGAAGTAGCCGTTCAGGAGCAGCAGCAGGGCCGCCAGCAGGCACACGGCCACCGTGACCAGCCACGAGATTCGCGAGAGAGGCACGCCGGTATTCTGACCTCGATGGCAGGGACGCTCACTCCCGAGCGGACCGCGGAGCGGCTCTGCGAGCTGTCGGCCGACGCCCGGGCGGCCGTGCTGCTGGATGCGGCGGGCGCCCTGGCCGGGGTCCACGGGGTGCCGCCGGAACGAGCGGAAGAGCTCGCCGGCCTCGCCCGCGAGCTGTTCGAGGCGGTCGACCGCGCCGACCGGGACATCCCGGGCGGACCGCCCGAGCAGGTGGAGGCCCAGGTCGAGGGCGGGACCGTCTACGCGTCGCGCACCCCGCGCTGGACGCTGGCCGTGGTGAGCCGCCGCGCGGCGCTCTCCTCGTTGATGCTGATGGACCTGCGCGCGGTGCTGGGCGAGCTGGAGGAGGATCGCCCGATCCGCCGCTCGACGGCGGTCGAGGAGCCCGGCGCCGGGGAGGCGACCGAGGAGGAGGCGGCGGGCGAGTCGCCTGTGCCGGAGCTGGGGCGGGAGGCGTGAAGGAGAAGCGCAAGGGACCGATCGGCCGGGCCGCCGGGCTGGCCGAAGGCGTGGCGGCGACCGTGCGCCGGCTGCAGCGCGAGCGCGAGCCGCGCATCCTCGTGTACGACGAGACCGGATACGCGCGCCTCGTGCAGCCGAACGGCCGCGG
Source organism: Thermoleophilaceae bacterium (assembly GCA_046462295.1). Classification (GTDB taxonomy): domain Bacteria; phylum Actinomycetota; class Thermoleophilia; order Solirubrobacterales; family Thermoleophilaceae; genus JACVRW01. The sequence goes on from JBKGUS010000496.1 coordinate 6,542, forward strand.
CTACGAGCGCCTGTTAGAGACGGCGGAGAGGACGGTCGCGCTGGTGAGCCAGGCGGAGGCCGAGGCGAAGCCGCGCCTGGCGCGCCGGACGGAGAAGGCCGAAGAGGCGAGTCGCCAGGGCGAGGCCGACGACGAGCCGAAGCGGCGGGGGAGCCGCAGCGAGCGCGCCGGGGATGCGAAGGAGCCTCGCGCGGGCCGCTCCGACGGCGCGGGCGGCGCGAAACGGCCCCGCCGCACCCGCCGCTCCACCCCCGAGGACGACTCGTGAGCCTCGTCGATCCCGCCCTCGCCGCCCGCGTCCTCGAGCGCGCCCTGTCCAGGGGCGGCGACTTCGCCGAGCTCTATGTCGAGGCCCGCCAGGGCTTCGGCATCTCGCTCGACGACGGCCGGGTCGAGCGTCCCCAGGGTGGCCGCGAGCGCGGCGCTTGCCTGCGCGTGGTCGTCGGCGACTCCTCCTACTACGGCCACGTCGACGGCCACGCCGAGGAGGACCTCCTGCGGGTGGCCGGCTCGGTCGCCCAGGCCGTCCGCGGCGAGGCGAAGAGGCCCGCGGCCGTCCACCGCCCCGAGCAGGCCCAGGGCCACCCGATCCAAACTCGCCCCGACACCATCGACGCGTCCCGCAAGGCCGACCTCCTCCGCGCCTGCGACGAGCACGCTCGCGCCGCTGCCGCCGAGGTCACCCAGGTCCGTGCCAACTACGCCGAGTCGCGCCGCCAGGTGGAGATCTTCAACTCCGACGGTCTGTCCGCGGCCGACGACCGCACCCGGGTCCGCCTGGGTGTGCAGGTCGTCGCGCGCCGGAATGGCCGCGTCGAGACCGGCAGCGACAACCGCGGCGGCCACGCCGGCTGGGAGCTCGTCGAGGACGATCCCGAGGCCGTGGCCGGCAAGGCCGCCACGCGCGCGCTCACCCTCCTGGACGCCGTGGACGCCCCCACCGGCCGGCTGCCGGTGGTGGTGGGGAACGGCTTCGGAGGCGTCCTCCTCCACGAGGCCGTCGGCCACGGCCTCGAGGCCGACGCCGTCCAGAAGCGCGCCAGCGTCTACGCCGGCAAGCTGGGCGACCGCCTGGCCGAGCCGTTCGTGACCGCCTACGACGATGGCCGCCGCCCCGGCGACTGGGGCAGCGACGGCATCGACGACGAGGGGACGCCCACCCGCCGCACCACGGTGATCGAGGACGGCCGGCTCGTCTCCTACCTCTACGACGTGCTGCGCGCGCGCAAGGACGGCGTGGAGTCGACCGGCAACGGCAGGCGCGAGTCGTTCCGCCACCTGCCCGTGCCCCGCATGACGAACACGTTCTTCGCGCCCGGCGACGCCACACCCGAAGAGCTGATCGGCGAGATCGAACGCGGCCTCTACGCGGTCTCGTTCGGCGGCGGCCAGGTCGAGCCCGCCACCGGCGACTTCGTCTTCGGGGTCTCCGAGGGCTACCTGATCGAGGACGGGAAGGTGACGGCGCCGGTCCGCGGCGCCACCCTCGTGGGCAACGGGCTCGAGGCGCTCGCGGCCGTGGACGGCATCGCCGGCGACCTCGAGATCGCCAGCGGCTACTGCGGCAAGGCCGGGCAGTCGGTCCCGGCCGGGGTCGGGCAGCCGCACGTGCGCATCCGCGAGCTGACGGTCGGAGGCACCGCCACGTGAACCTGGAGGACGTCGCCCGGCGCGCGGTGGAGGCGGCGGTCGATGCCGGCGCCACCGACGCCGAGGCCTGGGCCGAGGAAGGCGTGAGCCGCCGGGTGCGCGTCTACTCCGGTGAGGTCGAGAGCCTCAGCGACGCCGGCGGCCGCGGCGTCGGCGTGCGCGCCTTCGTCGACGGCCGCTCGGGCTACGCCTTCGGCACAGACCTGTCGGAGGCCGGCGTGGCAGAGGTCGCCAAGGCCGCCCGCGGCGCCGCCGAGGCCGCCGACCCCGATGAGCACGACGGCCTGCCGGATGAGTTCGGGATCACCCCGATCGACGGCCTCGCATCGGAGGAGATGAGCGACTGGTCGACCGAGGACAAGGTCGAGCTGACCCTGGCCGTGGAGCGCGCGGCTCGCGCACGCCCCGGCGTCACCCAGGTGGAGAACGCCGTCTACTCCGACGCCGAGGGCATGGTCGCGCTCTCCAACTCGCGCGGCTTCTCGGCCGCCTACGACGCCACCCAGGCCTGGGCCTACGCATCCGCCTTCGCCGGCGAGGGCGCCGACCTCATGACCGGCATGGGGGTGGACCTCGGACGAGGCCCCGAGGCGCTCGACCCCGAGGCGATCGGCGCCGAGGCGGCCGACCGCGCGCTCGCCCTGGTGGGCGCCCGCCAGCCGGAGAGCCGTCGCTGCCCGGTAGTCCTCGACGCCTTCGTCGCCTCCTCCTTCCTCGGCTTCATCGGCTCGATGCTGTCCGCCGACGCCGTCCAGCGCGGCCGCTCGCTGTTCGCCGGCCGCGAGGGCGACGAGATCGCCGACCCGGTCCTCGCGCTCGCCGACGACGCGACCGACCCCGAGGGCCCGTCCAGCGCGCCGTTCGACGGAGAGGGGTCGCCCAGCCGGCGCACGCCGCTGATCGAGGACGGTCGCCTGCTCACATTCCTCTTCGACGTCCGGACCGCGCGCCGGGCCGGGCGCGCCACCACAGGCAACGCCAGCCGCGGCTCCTACCGGTCGCCGCCGTCCGTCGGGGCGGGCAACCTGATCGTCGAGCCGGGCGAGAAGAGCCTTGAGGAGCTGTTCCAGACTGCGGGCGCCGGCCTGTACGTGACCGAGGTCGCGGGCCTGCACTCCGGGGTCAATCCGGTCTCCGGCACGTTCTCGGTAGGGGCCTCCGGGCGGCTGATCGAGAACGGCGAAGCGGGCTCCCCCGTGCGGGAGCTGACCATCGCCAGCGACCTCGTTTCGATGCTGCGCTCAGTGCGCGCGGTGGGGTCCGAATCCCGCTGGATTCCGCTCGGTGGAAGTGTGAATGCGCCGCCGATCCTGATTGGCGAGATGGCCGTTTCGGGCACATAGGGGCCTGGAAAGGCTGGAACGAGCGCGCGTTTCCGCTCTAGAAAAGGGAAACTGCGTTCTGTCGTCCGCGTGCATTGTTACTTTGCGCGCGGTGAGTTGCCCCCGGCAAGGAGGGAATCGTGACGAAGTCAGAGTTCGTGGATCAGGTGGCCGACCGCTCAGGCCTGGGCAAAGGCGAGGCGGACAAGGCCGTGAACGCCGTCCTCGACACCATCGAGGAGGTCCTGACACGCGGCGGAGAGATCAACTTCACCGGCTTCGGGAAGTTCTCGGTCGCTGACCGAGGGGCCCGGCAGGGTGTGAACCCGCAGACCGGCGAGAAGATCCAGATCGCCGCGAGCAAGGTTCCGCGCTTCAGCGCCGGATCCGCGCTGAAGAAGGCCGTCAAGAGCTCCTAGGGCTCATCTCCTAGAGTCGCGGGACTCTTTTGCCCGGGGGTTCGCGACTTCATTTCTGCGACCGGCTCGCGGCGCTCGTAGAGGAGCGCCGCAGTCGCGTCGTGCTCGGGCTCGACCCGGATCCCGCCGCGCTCTGGCCGGAGGCGCTGGAGCGGTTCGGCGGCACGGCGGCCGGCGGGCGCTTCGCCCGCACCCACACGGCCGAGGCCGTCGTGGACCACTGCCGCGCGGCGATCGTGTCGGCCGGGCCGGCCTGCGTGGCGGTGAAACCGCAGCTGGCCTGCTTCGAGCGGCTCGGGGCGCCGGGTTGGGAGGCGCTCGAGCAGACGATCGCCATCGCCCGCGACCACGGGCTGCTCGTTATCGCCGACGGCAAGCGCGGCGACATCCCCGTCACGGCGCGCGCGTACGCCCAGGCGCTGGTGGGGGACACCCTAGGCCCGTTCGGGCCGGTGGCCGGCCTCGGCGCGGACGCCTTCACCGCCAATCCGCTGCTCGGGCGCGACTCGCTGGAGCCGCTCGTGGAGGCCGCCGCGGCGGCGGGCGCCGGCTGCTTCGTCCTCGTGCGCACCTCGAACCCAGGCGCCGCGGAGCTGCAGGACGTCGGCGAGCCGCCGCTGCACGAGCGGCTCGCGAGGATGGTCGACGAGCTCGGCGCCGACCACACCGGCGACTCAGGGCTGTCGCTCGTCGGGGCCGTCACCGGCGCGACCCGGCCGGAGCACCTCGCCCGCCTCCGTGAGCTGATGCCGCGCGCGGTGTTCCTGCTGCCGGGGGTGGGTGCGCAGGGCGGTAGGGTCGAGGACCTCGGCGCGGCGTTCGAGCCGCACCCGGCCGCAGGGCTCATCACCGCGTCGCGCTCGATCGTGAACGCCCATGCGGAGCGGGGCGGCGATCCCGCCGCCGCCGCGGCGGCGGCCGCCGAGGAGCTGCGTGCAGCAGGGTGGAGCCGCCTGGCAGGCCACTAAGCTCCGCCCCGAATCCGCCCGCCCGTGCCCATCAGGGGCGCCCGCGGGCGAGATGTGAGGGATGGCCAATCACGGACGACCACGACGAAGCCCCGCACGGCTGATCGCGCCCGTGGCACTGGTCGCGTCCCTGGCGGCCGTGGCCTTGGTCGTCTCGAGCTCGACGGGCACCGACGACAACGGCGACGGCGGCAACGCCACCCGCACGGCCGAGCCCCGCCAGCAACAGCAGGAGCGCCAGCAGCGGCGCCGGCCGCAACGGACGTTCTATCGCGTCAGGCTGAACGACACGCTCGGGTTGATCGCCGAGCAGACCGGCGTGCCGGTCGAGCAGCTCGAGGCGCTGAATCCCGAGCTGGACCCGCAGAACCTGATCGTCGGGCAGCGGATCCGGCTGCGCGAGTGAGGCGCGCTCCGGCGGCCATCCGCGCGCCCGCGGCGAGGACGAGCGCCAGCGTGGCGACGAGCGCCGCGGGCGCGCGGATG
>JBKGUS010000497.1:0-3069 GCA_046462295.1 Thermoleophilaceae bacterium
CTCTCGAGGCGATCCGCACCGCCGGGCGGCTCGAGGGAATGATCACCGACCCCGTCTACGAGGGGAAGTCGATGGCCGGGATGATCGACCTGGTGGCGCGCGGCGAGATCGAGCGCGGCTCGAACGTGCTGTACGCCCACCTCGGCGGGCAGCCGGCGCTGAGCGCCTACGCAGGTCGATCATCCCGGCCATCGACTTCCCCTCGTAGACGGGGTCGGTGATCATTCCCTCGAGCCGCCCGGCCGTGCGGATCGCCTCGAGAGTTCCTTCGTCAGGGATGCCGTAGGTGCCGGCGTGGTAGCGCTCGTCGAGCACGATCTCGTCGTCGCGCAGCTCGCGCCCGACCTCGGTCAGCGCGGCGGTCGCGCGGGCGATGCGGCCGACCTGCTCGCGCGTCTCCGCGGGCTTCGCCGAGCCGTCGATCCCGATCACGCGACGCTCCGCCGCCTGCGCGGCGAAGCCGGCCACCATCCCGGCCTGCGTGCTGCCGGTGACCGAGCAGACCACGATCGTGTCGAAGAAGACGCCGAGCTCCCGTTCCTGCTCGGCGACCTCCTGCGCCCAGCGCGCGAAACCGAGCCCGCCCAGCTCGTGGTCGGACGCGCCGGCCGGGATCGCGTACGGCTTGCCGCCGCCCCGCTCGACGTCGGCCAGCGCCTGCTCCCAGCTCTCCTTGAAGCGGATCCCGAACTCGGACTGCACGAGCCGCACGTCGGCGCCCATGATCCGGCTGAGCTGGATGTTGCCCACGCGGTCGTACACGACGTCGGGCCAGTTCACCCAGCTCTCCTGCACGAGCACGCAGCCGAGCCCCGTCCGCGCCGCCGCGGCGGCCACCTGGCGCGTGTGGTTCGACTGCACGCCGCCGATCGAGACGAGCGTGTCGCAGCGTTTCGCCAGCGCGTCGGCCACGAGGTACTCGAGCTTGCGCGTCTTGTTCCCGCCGTACGCGAGCCCGCTGTTGCAGTCGTCGCGCTTGGCCCAGAGGCGGGCGCCGCCCAGGTGCTGAGTGAGCCGGTCGAGGGGATGGACGGGAGACGGCCCGAACATGAGCGGATGGCGGGCGAAGGAGTCAAGGCGCATGGGCACACGCTACGTCCTGCGCCACCGCCGGCTCAAAGGTTTCTACCTCCAACCAAATGGGCACATTTGCACAAAGCACGGATGCCCAAACCACTGACACGTCCACTCAGCGCCCGCCTGTCGTGGGAAGAGGTCCACCGCCTGGAGGTGTTGATGCGGACCCGCTCGGTCGCCATGTCGGGCCGCAGCGGCAGCGAGACCACCTGCGCCGCCTGCGGCGCCCCGCTCGGCGCCGAGGGCATGCGCGTCGCAGGCGTGCGGATGCACCCGGGTTGCCTGCCCGGGGCGCCGAAGGACTAGACCGGGGCCCCCGCCTACGGCAGCGTCTCGCCCCGCCGGCCGCCTGGCAGGCGACCCGCGAGGCGCCCGAGCGGCTGGGTCGCGTCGGCCAGGAGCCGGATGCTGCGGTTCGTCTCGGCGACCTCGATCACGAGCGTGGCCGTGGAGCGCTCCATGCTGCCCGTGTTGCCGACCATCGCCTCGGTGTGCCGCTCGATCTCGTCGAGCCGCCGGAGCAGCTCCGGCAGCAGCAGGAGCGACTGGATCAGTCGCGGGCCAAGCGTGAGCGTGCGGACCACCCCTCCGAGCATGTGAAGGCAGTTTGACCGGCGTGCAGGCGGAATGCGCTGGGTACCGTCACCTGCCATCGACGGTCACCTGATCAGCCAGATCACGATCCCGCTGTTCTCTGGCGCGATCGGCTACCTCACCAACTGGACCGGGGTGTGGATGCTCTTCAACCCGCTCTGCTTCCGCGGCGTGCGGGTGCCCGGCCTCGCGGCGCTCGCCCAGCTCCTGCCGCGCAAGCTCCAGGAGGTGCCGGGCGTGATGCACGGCGGGCTCGGCTGGCAGGGGATCATCCCGTCGCGGGCGGCGAAGATGGGCAGCATCGCGGTCGACAAGGGGATCGCGAAGCTCGGCGGCCCGGGCGACTTCTACGGCCGGCTCGACCCCGAGTTGATCGCCGAGCACATCCTGGCCACCTCCGAGCGCGACATCCGGGAGGTCGTCGAACGGATCATGCGGCGCGAGCACCCCGGGCTGTGGAGCGACCTCCCGGGGCGCGTCCGCGAGGCGGTGCACGAACGCGTCCGGACGCAGCTGCCCGAGATCGTGCACGAGGTGACCGAGCAGCTCGGCGACCGGATCGACCAGCTGCTCGACATCAAGCTGATGGTGATCCGCCATATCGAGGAGAAGCCCGAGCTCGCCAACCGCATCTTCCTGGCCGTCGGTCGCAAGGAGCTCCGCTTCATCATCAACTTCGGCTTCTGGTTCGGCCTCGCCTGCGGGGTCCCGGTCGTGTTCCTCGTCGAGGCGCTTCCCTACTGGTGGGTCCTGCCGGTGGCCGGCACGATCATCGGCTGGGTCACGAACTGGCTGGCGATCGAGATGATCTTCAGGCCGACGGAGCGGCGCAAGTACGGGCCGCTGCTCCTGCACGGGCTGTTCCTGCGGCGCCAGCGGGAGGTCGCGGACGTCTACGCCGGCGTGATCGCCGACGACATCGTCACCGTCGCGAACATCGGCGAGGAGCTGCTGCACGGGCCGCGCTCGGACCGGACGCGGCGGCTGCTCGAGAACTCGCTCCGGCCCGCGGTGGACCGCGCGTCCGGCGTGGTCCGCCCGCTGGTGCGGGTGGCCGTGGGCACGCGCGAGTACGACGCGATTCGCGAGTCGGTCGCGACGGAGGCCGTCGAGTACACGATCACGCCGCTGACCGACCCCGAGTTCAACAGGGCCCAGAGCGGGGCGGTGCGCGAGCTGATCGCCGAGCGCATGCGCGAGATGTCCTCGGAGGACTTCGCGGAGATGCTGCGCTCGGCCATCAAGCAGGACGAGTGGCTCCTGTTCCTCCACGGCGCCGTGCTCGGCTTCGGTGCGGGACTGCTGCATCTGGGGATATTCGGGGTGTGAGCGAGGAGCGCGACAACGAGGGCCTGCTCGAGAGCGTGCCGGTGTTCGCGCGGGTCGCGGTGGGCACGG
>JBKGUS010000498.1:0-9521 GCA_046462295.1 Thermoleophilaceae bacterium
TCCACCCGCAATCGCACGAACTCCGGATCGATCGCCTCGTCGAAGACGAGCACGACCGTTCGAGGCGAGCGCTCGAGCACCTGCCCCGCCCTGGGCTTGGACTCGAGCAGGGTCGCGTGACCCGCCGCCGTGGCGGCGACCACGGCGCTGCCGAGCAACGCCGCCACGAAGGCGAGGGTCAGCTGCCGGGCGCGGCGCATGGCCTGTCTACGACGCCCCCACCCGAGCGCGGCCGCGGCGCAGGAAGAGCGCCGCGAGGCCGGCGGCAAGGCCCAGGGCCCCGACCACGAGCGCCGCGATCGCGAGCCCGTTGCCGTCGTCCTCATCCTCGCTGCCCGCCGGCGCAGCCGCCGGCTCCTGAGCGGCGGGCGCGGAGGCCTCTTCCTCCTCGGCGGCGGTGAGCTCCACCTGCGGCGCGGGCTCCTCGGAGTCCGGAGGGCCGATCCAGCGGACGACCTCGCCGCCTGTGTAGGTCTGCAGCGCCTTGAAGGTCAGCTTCGAACCGGGCCTCCCCTCCGGGACAGCGAGCGAGAGACCGAAGTCCCGGAACTGGCCGGGCTGGATGGCGTTCTCCTGGCCCTGCGCGGTGAACGTGATGCCGCCCACCTCCTCCGTGACCTGCTCGCCGAATTGCTCGACCGGCTCGTCCAGCTCTCGCATGGTCAGCTCGACGTCCCACCCCGGCTCGGGCTCGTAGGACACCGACAGGAAACCGGGCGGCATCTGCACCTCGACCTTCGTGGTGCCCGCGTTGTCGCGCTCGTTCGGGACCCGTACGTCCAGCCGCGTGAAGCCGCCCGCGGGCGCCTGCTCCGGCTGCAAGGTCACGTGCGCGGCCGCCACCGGGGCGAGCGCGAACGGGGCCGCCATGGCGGCGGCCACGAGGTAGCTGCGGATCTTCATCTTCAGGGCTCCTTCTCGATCTCGACGTGAACGGTGTCGGTGAACAGGTCGAACTTGCCGCGGCGGGCCTCGACCCGGATCTGCCACTCGCCGGCGGGCGAGAGGTTCGCCCGCCTCACCACCCAGGCGCCGGGTTCCATGCCCCGGCGCGCCTGGTAGCGCAGCGGGCCGATCCTCTGCTCCTCGAGCTCGGCGGAAACCCGGACCTCGTCGGGTCGGCCCTCCGTGAACTCGAGGTGAATCGCGTTGCGCCCGAGCATCCCGGGCTCGACCTCCATCTGGGCCATCAGCGGGCCCAGCTCGAGGTCGACCGTCGGGGCCTCGTGCATCTGCACCTCGGTGCGCGCCGGCGGGGCGTTCACCAGCCCGGCGGTCACCCCGACCACCGCGAGCATGATCACGAGCTCGGTGCCCGCGAACCGCATGAAGCGGCGCCGCTCGAGGTGGGAGGCGATGCGCGCGCGGAGCCGCGGCACGGCGTAGCGGTTGTTGTAGGCACCGAGGGCGAGGATCGGAAGGACGAGCCCGATCTTGACCAGCAGCAGGATCCCGTACTCGGTCTCCCAGAGGCCGCGCCAGGCGCGCACCTGGAGGTAGCCGTTGACCGTCCCCGCGACCAGGAGGACGGCCACGGATACGATCGCCATCGTCGAGTAGCGGGGCACGCTCGTGACGGCGAGCTCCCACCGGCTTCCGCGCGAGAGCACGAGGCCGAGAACGACGAACGCCAGCCCGCCGGTCCAGACGCCGGCCGCCTGGACATGAGCCGCATCGGCGACGATGGAGAGTGGCCCGCTGACGCTCGCGTGTCCCGACAGGCCGGGCGTGACCACCAGGCCGGCGGCGATCAGCAGCGCCACCACGCTCGCCGGGCTGGAGGCACGCACGCCCCGCGCCCGCGCTACCAGCGCGGCGACGCACAGGGCCGTGGCAAGCGCGGCCCGCGCCAGCGCGAAGTGGCCGAAGCGCGTATCGGCCACCGACGAGACGACGTCCCACTGGTATCCGTGGCCGAGGCCGGCCCCCGCCGCGGCCGCGCCCTGCAGCCCGAGCTCGGCGAGCGACACCACGGCGAGCGCCGCGGCGAGCGCCGCGACGACCGTCAGGAGCCGTCGCCGAACAGGCTCCGTGGCAAAGCGGAGCGCGTACGCGAGGGCCGCCGTCCCGCCCACGCAGGCGAGCAGCAGGGCGAAGTCGATGAAGCGGCCCCCCAGGTAGAACGCCGAGGTCACGAACGGCGTGTCCTCGAGCACCTGCGCCGCCACCCCGCTCGGCTGGGCCCCGGGTGCCTCTACGTGGAAGACCCAGGCGCCGTTGATCGGGTCCGAGTCGGCCGATATCACCCGCCACGCGACGGTGTAGGTGCCGCGCTCGAGCCGCCCCTCGATCGCCACCGCCACGGACTCGGGGGCCGGGCGCCTGATCTCCCCGGCGTCCACGCGCTCGCCCTCGCCGTCGTACACGGCGATCGAGCCGACGGCGGTCTCGACGGGCTCGTCGAAGTGCAGCACCACGCGCTCCGGTGGATGCTCCACGACCCGGTCTCGGGCCGGCTCGGTGTCGAGCAGCGTGGAATGCGCCGAAGCGGCAGGGGCCAGCGCCAGTGTCGCCACCAGGGCCAGCGGCGCGAGCCCGGACATCGCCGCACGGCGAAGCAGGATCCGTCCTCCTTTCGGCGTCCCGGCCACGCCGGGGCGCGTCCTCAGGTGCCTACCGTCAGCCGGTGGCGGGAGGGGCGCGCTGCCCGTGCCCCAGCGCGAGGACGGAGGGGCTGATGAGCATCGGGCACGCGGGCAGGTGCAGCAGCGAGGGGGGCCCGTATGGATGCGGTCGGCCGAGCGCGAGCCTGGCCGCGATCGTCCGTCCGAAACCGAAGCCGATGGCGTACAGCGCGCGCGCGAGCAGCAGCGCCGCCAGCGCGAACGGCAGCTGAAGCGCGAGGCCGACGAGGAACGTGGGTTCGGCCATCAGGTCGGCCGGGATCGAGCCGGTCCCTATCAGTCGCTCGACATGCTCCTGGACCACGAAGCCCGCCAGCGGGAGGAGCGCGAAGACGCGAACGGGGAGGTCTGATGGTCGCCGGCCGCGCAGGCCGTCGCCCACGCACAGCACCAGCCCGGCGACAACGAGGGTCAGACCCCATACGGCGAGGGAGGGGGTGTATCCCAACCAGGCATGGCCGTGCTCGGCATGGAGGCCCATGTGGCCCTCCGCGCCGCCCGGTGAGACGAGCCAGTAGGCGAGGCAGTGCGCGCCGAGCCACGACGCCACCGCCAGCGGGAGCGCGATCACCCACGCGGCCGTACGTCTGATCATGACCTCCCCATCATCCCACTCCGCGGCTCTCAGTCACGGTCGTCGTGGTCGCGCCCCCGCTTGCCGCTCCGCTGCACCACCCCGCACGCGGCGCGAGCGCCGGCGTCACCCGTCGCGAGCGTCTCGGAATCGGGTCCGAAGGTGTCCTCCGTGTGCGAGTGGTAGCGGGTCGGGATGTTCGCGTAGTTGTCGCGCCCCGCGTGCACGATCAGCGCGCTCCCATCGGCGTCGAAGAGGTCGCGCAGCGAGAAGCGGTCGGTCTCGAACGCCAGCTCGCCGGTGCCGTCTCGGTTCACAAGCAGGCTCGGTAGATCGCCCGCGTGGTCGCCATGTGCGGCGCCGGTGGGGTTGAAGTGACCGCCCGCCGACGTGAAGGGCGGCACGCACTCGCCCACGGCGTGCACGTGGAAACCGTGGAAGCCCGGCGCGAGCCGCCAGACCGCGGCCTTCACGGAGGTCTCCCCGTGCCTCTCCTTGAGGACCGCCACGCCAACGCGCTCGCCGTTCGTGTCCCGGAGCGCCGCCCACGCGCGCCGCTCCGACCGCTTGTCATCGCCGGTCGCGAGCGCCACCCCGATGCCGGTCGCGAGTGCGACCAACGCAAGCGATGCTGCTGCGGCGATTGCCCTGATGGAACGCATCACCTCACCACCTTTCACTCGGCTGCTTTGCCGAGACAGCAGTTCCCGGGTCCGGGACCACCTATCCGCCACGATGCCGGCTTGACCGACGGGACACCATCTCGATGGCCATCACGCCGCCCACACGATGAGAGAGGCGGGGCCGCCGTCTGGGCGGCCCCGCCTTTCATCGGATGCGAACGCCGGCTATGACGTGTGGACCTCAGTCGTCGTGACCGGGAGTGATCGTCACCTGCCCTTCTTCTTGCCGCGAGTGCTGGCCGCGACGGTGTCCATCTCGTGGTCCATCGTCTGCGGGTTCAGATGGTCCACGAGGTCGTCGGGCACCGGGAGGTTCCTGCCCCGGTACACGACCATGCCCTTCGCGAGCGCGTTGTTGGTGACGCCGTCCGAGGCGTAGACGGGGGTCCCCGGCCCTCCCCGGAACAGCGGGCCCGTGTACGGGTACGCCGACCAGGTGCCCGAGTTCTGCTGCGGGTCGTAGTACGCGATCTCCTCCAGGTTCTCGGGATCGGTGAAGTCGATCACGTCCACGCCGCCCGTGTACCAGGCGTTGACCAGCAGGTCCTCCTCGATGCCCATGACGGCCATCCCCATGTGGGCCGAGCAGTACTCGCCCTCCGCGGGGTCGGGCCGCTCGTCACCGACGTGGAACCGGCTCTGGTAGTTCCCCTCCAGGTCGGAGAAGTACATGTAGCCGGTCTGGTGGGTGCCGGCGGGGTGCCAGGGACGCTCCTGCCAGTTGGTCATCGGCGGGCAGCCGGTCCCGAAGGACTCGTCCACCCAGTTCACCGTCTCCCCCTCGTTGTCGAACATCACCGAGTGGAAGAAGTCGATCGCCCCGGGGAACTGCCCGGTGCCACCGGAGCTGACCTCGTCGTCGCCGACCGAGATCGGGTCCCGCGTCCTGGGGATCCCGTTGCGACGGATCTCCCACACCTGGCCCTGCTCGGCGCACGCGGCACCGGCGAGCTGATGCTCGACATGGACCACGATGTCGTGGCAGGCCACGGCCGCTCTCTCGAGGCCTTCCCCGACGAGCCCGCGCTCGGACCAGTCGTTGATCCGGTCCGGGTCACCGGGGTAGCGGATCGCGGGCTGCTCGTCGAGCTCGTGGGACTCCTCCGGGTTGTCCAACGGCACCTCCACGATCTGGATCACGCCGTGGAGCGGGTTGTTCGGGCTCCCGGGATCCTCGTCGTACGGGTTGGCGGTGTTCAGGTACTCCGTGTCACCGCACGTGGGTCCCGGCCGCAGCGGGTACGACGACACGTATGCCAACAGTCTGGGGTTCCGCGGACGATCCACGAATCCCGGCCACGCCGTGATCGTGTGGGCTCCGCAGTCGGTGTAGACGGACGCGACCTGCTCGATCGCCCTGAACGGTCGGTTCGGGTTGTCGCTCATCGTGAAGACCCGGACGCCCTCCCAGCCCTGCGGGTCGCCGTGATCCGTCCGCGGAGAGCCGCACCTGGGGTCCGCCATCGTGCGGTCCACGGCGAGCAGCAGCAGGTCCGCGACCCCGTTGTCGTCGGTATCCCAGACGATGGGGTCGGCCTGCAGGCCGTCACACCTGAGGTTCCTCACAAGCTCCGGCCTGCGAGGATTCGAGATGTCGAAGATCCGAACGCCGCCGCTGGGATTCGCATCGCCGGTGTAGTAGCCGACGAACGCGTGGTTGCCCCAGAACGCGAGGTCCGAGTTGGTCGAGCCGTTTGGAGAGGTGAACACCTCGTTCATCTGGTGGCTCTGGTCCGGGACGTGCCCGGCGCTCGCGGTGCCGGGCAGCAGCAGCAGCGTCAGCACCGCGGCTATAAGTAGACGGAACGCAATCGTCATGCGCACCTCCTCCTGAGAATGGATGAATGAGGGGCTTCGGCTCGCAACGGGGTCGGGCGAGGAACCGAACGCTCTCGCGCTCGCGTCCTGGCGTATCCCGGCGACCTGCACAAGCCTGAATCTCTCTCCCCGAGGACGGGTCAGCCCCGCTAGGGCCTACCCAGGCCGCCCAGGTCCAAACCCAGGATTGGCACGCGCCTCCCGCGCCCTTACCGTCGGGCCAACCCGGGCCCGGCCGGTGGGCCGAATCGGCGCAAGGTCCCCGGGTCGCGCCGCCAGGAGGACTGCATTTGGCGCCTTTGGGGTAGGGCCCAAACGGTTGGTTTTCTGCCCAAAGGAGGGGTGCTCATGAGACGGACCACTCGCCTGCTGCTTGCTCTGGCGGCAGGCACCGTCGCGCTGCTCGTATCGGCCGCAGGGGCCGCGGCCGAGCACGGGACGCGCCAGCACACGGACAACATGCGGGCGCTGGGACACAGTGAGGACTTCGGCAGCTTCCTGCTTTCCGACGGCCAGCGCGATGCCAACTCCGATCTTGCCTTTAGGGGCAACCTCGTGTTCCACGGGGACTACGACGGGTTCCGCATCGTTCGGGGTGGGCCGAACCCGAGGGAGATCTCGAGGACCCGGTGCAACGGCGACCAGGGCGACATCGTCATCTGGAAGGACGTGCTCGTCCGCGCTTGGAACTCGCCCAAGACCGAGCTGCGGCACTGCGACGGCACGCTCGTCCCCGCCGGTTTCGAGGGCATGCACATATTCGACATCAGCAACCTCAGGAATCCGGAGCTGATCGGCGAGGTCGAGCTGAGCGCGCGGCCGGAGGCCGACTCGCCCGGCTGCGGCACGCACACCCTCACGCTGGTTCCGGACGGCGATCGCGCGATCATCTACAACGCGACCTCCGGCGGGAATCAAGCGCTTCCGGAGGGCCAGCGGGCGTGTGACTGGATCGACATCGTCGAGGTGCCGCTCAACGACCCGGCGGCCGCCAGCCATCTCCGGCGCGAGCCGCTGGTGGGCGGCCACGCCGCGCACGACAACGGTGTGATCCTCGGGGACGTGAACATGCTCGCCTCGGCCTCGGGGCACATGAGCAACGTGTTCTCGATCGGCGGCCCACGCGGCGGCACCCTGGAGGACCCGAAGTTCCTCTACACGATCGAGGAGCCGGGCGTGGACGGCGTCATCGGCAACTGGCACTCGGCCGCCTTCACCTGGGACGGCGAGGTGATCATCCTCGGTTGGGAGCCGGGCGGTGGCGCCGACCCGTTCTGCCAGGAGAACGGCGCCCAGATTCAGGTCGACGACGATCCGCCCACGTTCGTCACCCAGGCTGACGTGCACAAGTCGGCCTTCTTCTACGACGCGGACACCGGGGAGAAGCTCGGCCAGTGGACGCTTCCGCGCCCGCAGTCCTCTGAGGAGAACTGCACGATCCACAACTACAACACCGTCCCGCTGCGCGATGGGCGCTACGTCCTCGTGAGCGGCAACTACCAGGCGGGCACGTGGGTCACGGAGTTCACCGACCCGGCCAACCCGGTGACGCTCGGGTGGTCCGATCCGCCGCCGCTCGTCCCCACCCAGCTCGGCGGTGCGTGGTCGTCGTACTGGTACAACGGCCTGATCTACGAGTCGGAGATCACCGTGGGCCTGAACGTGTTCAGGTTCACCGGAAGGGAGACCCGCAAGGACATCCATCTGCGGCACCTGAACCCGCAGACCCAGGAGTTCTCGCTCGACGCCCGCGGCAAGGGCGACGACGATGACGACGACGGCAAGGGTCGCGGCGGCGATGACGACGATGACGACGACCGCTGAGCGCCCGCCCGCCGAGCGGGCAGGCCTTGCAGTACGACGCCGGCCCTCCGGGGCCGGCGTCGCCGTCCGCGGACGCTAGACCGGGGTGACCGGATTGCGCTTGGACGGCCAGTTCCGGTCGCGCGAGGCGTATGCCGCGAACCGCCGGACGAGCTCCTGGCGCAGGTCGCCGGGGTGGACCACGGCGTCGATCACGAGCTCCGACGCCAGGTGGAGGATGTCGATCTCCTCGCTGTACTCCGCCCTCAGCTCCTCGGTGCGGCGCTCCCGCTCGGCCGAATCGTCGATCGCCTGGAGCTGGTTGTAGAAGACCGCGTTGATCGCCGCCTGCGGCCCCATCACCGCGATCTTGGCCCCGGGCAGGGCGATGCAGGCGTCGGGGTCGAAGGCGGGGCCGGCCATCGCGTACAGGCCCGCCCCGTAGGCCTTTCGCACGATCACCGAGAGCTTGGGGACCGTTGCCTCCGAGACCGCGGAGATCATCTTCGCGCCCGCGCGGATGATGCCCTGGCGCTCGACCTGGGTGCCGATCATGAACCCGGGGACGTCGGCGAGGAACACCAGCGGGACGTTGAAGGCGTTGCAGGTCCAGATGAAGCGGGCCGCCTTGTCGGCCGAGTCGACGAACAGCACCCCGCCGCGCTGCCGCGGCTGGTTGGCGACGATCCCGATCGCCCGCCCGTCGAGCCGCGCATAGCCCACGATCAGCTCCTTGGCCCAGCGCTTCTGGATCTCGAGGAAGGAGTCGGCGTCCACCAGGCCGGCGATCAGCTCCTGCATGTCGAACGGCTTGTTCTCGTCCACGGGGATCTCGGGCAGCCCCGCAGCGGGGTCCGCCGGCGGCGCCGGGGGCGGGTCCTGCTTCCAGTTGCCGGGGAAGTAGGACAGGTAGCTCTTCGCGAGGTCGATCCCCTCCTCGTCCGACTTCACGAGGAAGTGGCCGCAGCCGGAGACCCCGGTGTGCATGCGGGCGCCGCCCATCTCCTCGAGCGACACCTTCTCGCCGATCACCATCTCCGCCATGCGGGGCGAGCCGAGGTACATGGAGGCGTTGCCGTCGCGCATGATCGTCACGTCGCAGAAGGCCGGGATGTAGGCGCCGCCGGCGGCGCTCGGGCCGAACAGCACGCAGAGCTGGGGCACGACGCCGGAGAGCTTCACCTCCGTGTGGAAGATGCGCCCGGCGCCGCGGCGGCCGGGGAACATCTGCACCTGGTCGGTGATCCGGGCGCCCGCCGAGTCGACGAGGTACACCATCGGCACGAGATGCTCGAGCGCCTGCTCCTGGATGCGGATGATCTTCTCGACCGTCTTGGGGCCCCAGGAGCCGGCCTTGACGGTGGGGTCGTTCGCCATCAGCGCGACGGGGCGCCCGCCCACCTGGGCCATGCCGGTGACGACGCCGTCGGCGCCCAAGCCGTCCTGCTCCCAGTTGGCGAGGAGGGCGTCCTCGACGAAGCTGCCGGGGTCCACCAGCCGCGCCACGCGATCGCGCACGGGCAGCTTGCCCTGCTCGGCCGACTTGTCATGGTGGCGCTGCGGCCCGCCGCCGCGCGCCCGCTCGAGCGCTTCCTTCAGATCCGACATCGACGCGAAATCTACTGGCGGACGGCGCGCAGCTGGGAGCGCAGCCAGCGCCGGATCAGCACGTGGCGCAGGCTCATCAGGCCCGCGCCCAGAACGGCTCCGGCCGCTGCAAGACCGATCGGCGCGAGCGGCGTGGCGCCCATCGCGAGCAGACCGATCCCGGCGCCCGCCTCGGCGCCGATGATGCCGGCCACGACCTCACGTCGCGCTCGCCTGCGTGGGTCCGGTCCCTGCATGTGGGGAGCCTTCTACCCGGTTCTGGCTCATCCTCTTCGCTGGGAGGGCTCGTTCAGTAGCCAGGTGGATGTGGTCCGCGTGGGCGGCTTCTCAGCCTCGGCGGAGTCCGTGTCGATCAGCTCGACCGGATCGGCCGTGGCGAAGGGATGAGACGTTCATGAGCGCAGCATGAGA
>JBKGUS010000499.1:0-5492 GCA_046462295.1 Thermoleophilaceae bacterium
GCGAGAAGACAGGCGAGTACGGGGCCCCGCTGCACCGATATGGCTATCCGCTTGAGGGTCGGAACCTGGGCATTCGGGGCCGCGTCGCGTGGTGCCGGCGATTGACGATGTGTCACGACCTCGATCTCGGGAAGCAGCGCACGGGCACAAGGTCCCGCACCGAGCCACTGTTCTCAGACCAGCTCAGGAGGTCTATCCATGGAAGCCGCCATCACAGATCGAGACATTAAGGTCCGCAAGGTCACTGCTTGGCAGCCAAGCTGGACCGAAAGCGCGCCGGGCGAGCCCGGGACCTACTCCTTCCAGCTCATCCTCGACCAGGGCGCGGAGGAGTACGTGCTGCGCCTGACCGAGGATGACGCGGACAACCTGTTCGATTGGCTCAGCGCGAGCAGCGAGGTGTACTTCGATCTGGAGCGCAAGGTCCTGATATTCGGTCCGCGAGCGACGGGCTGAACGGGGTGCGCCGGTCGGACCCCGGCGTGGCGTACGCTGGCGCGAGCCGAGGCCCTCCTCGGTCTCCTTCACCGCCTCGTGAAGCCGAGTTCACCCCTAGAGTCTTCCTCCTCCCCAGCATCGCACCGGGCAACGCGCCGCAGAGCACTCAGCTGACGAGGGCAGAGAGGGGACCCGACCGTAGGTTCGTTTGCGGGCGCCGGGCGCCAGTACGCTGCACATGTGCCTGCCCTCGGGTCAGTCGGGCTGGCTCAGGAAGCTGGGCTGTGATCGCACGTAGCATGCGCCGCCTTTGAGGGTCTCCGCGAGCGACCCATCCCGCTCGAGCGTCTCTTCCAAAACGGCAGCTGCAATGTCGAGGTCGCGCGCCAGCCGGCTGAGAGGGAAGTCGCGTGCCTCGAGCACGCCGGCGAGCCAGGCCAGTTGCCGTTCGAATCCGCCGTAGCCGTTTCGCTCGGTGACGGCCCAGTTGAGGATGTGCTGGTTGTCGTGGACGCACCAGGCCATACCGGCATCGCCGTAGCGTTCCTGCTCGTCGGGGAACTCGGCCCGGTAGCGGGCGCAGATCTCCTCAGCGAGGACGCGCAGGTCGAGAGTCTGCCCGTCGTGCAGATGCGCCGTGACCGGTGGTGGGTAGCCGGTCGGCGGTTCCGTCACTCCGCTACGACCTCGTATGTGTGCAAGTGCTCGAGCCGCTCCAACCGGATCACGCGATCCAGGTCGGGGTCGATGCGGGCGTGCGAGATGCGGTGGCGTTCGCTCTTCATGTATGCCTTGAAGGCATCGCGATCGCGCCAGCGGCTGACCATGACGATCTCACCCGGATCCTTGTCCGACTGCCACACCTGTAGGTCCACGAACCCGTCGGCTTCCTCGACGAGGTGCGCGCGGCGTCGGAATGCCCGGATGAGGTCGGGGGCGCACTCGTCAGGGATGCGAAGTCGTGACAGCGAGACGTACAACGCGGTCGACCTACGTCACATGCTGCGTGGCGTCGACCGCAAAGCGGCGCGAGAGCGCCTCGGCCGCCGTCGCCGGGTCGTCCTGCAGGCACTGCACGCCGAGCTCCGCGGCGACCTCGAAGGTCGCCCCAGGCCCGGCAAGCACGAGCGGGCACGTGCGGGCGAGGGGCCTGAGCCCCTTGGCGATCGCTGCGAAGCGGTCATTCGACACGGCCGACATCACGATGACGTCGGCGCTGACGGTGTCGGCCGCCATGTGCACCGTGCTGGGCGGAGTTTCCGCTCCCAGGTAGATGTTCCGCCAGCCGCGACTTCTGAGGATCAGCCCAAAGGACACGAGTGGGAGTGTGTGCTGCTCGCCCGGCGGGCAGGCTAGCACCGCGCGCCGGCCCGGGCCCTTGTTCCACCCGCGGGCGAGAGCGAGCAGCCGCCCCTCGATCAGACGACTGGCGAAGTGCTCCTGCGCGATGCTGACCTGTTTTCGCGCCCAGCGTTCGCCGAGCTCGCGGAGGTAGGGCATCAGTGCGTCGCGGATCGCTCGCTCCAGGCCGTGGAGCCCGAAGAGCCGGTCCAGGAGCTCGTGGGCGCCGTCCTCGTCGAAGGCGTCGAGGGAAGCCGCCAGTTGCTGGGCGAGCTCGAACGGTGTCTCGACGGATTCGTCCGGGTGGCTGTCGCGCTCCATCCGTGCCACCTCGTGAGCGGCCTCCGCGGCTGACAAGCCGCTACAGAGGTGGTGCTGCATGAGCCGCACACGCCACTCGTCGCGCTCGGTGTACAGGCGGTACCCACCCTCGCTGCGGCTCGGCTTCAACAGGCCGTAGCGCCTCTCCCAGGCGCGCAGGACGTCAGGACTGACCCCGACGCGGTAGCTGAGCTCGCCGATCCGGAACTGCGCGGATACACCCATCGAAGCGCGACTACCCCTGGACAGACCCTTGACACCTTCCGCTGGGGGCCCCGCCGGCCGGGCACAGTCGGACCACCCCAATGAAAGGAGGAGGGGATGGAACCTCTCTTCGCAGTTGATCTGACGACCAGCCTGCAGCAGGCGCTGGACTCGCTGTTCGAGTTCATGCCGAACCTGATCGGCTTCCTGGTGATCCTGATCGTCGGCTACTTCGTCGCGCGACTCGTCAAGTCGATCATCGCGCGGGTGCTCGACAAGGTCGGTCTTGATCGCCACCTGCACTCGGGCCAGACCGGCGAGTACGTGGAGCGGATCAGTCCAGGGGCGAGCCCATCGAGGCTGATCGGCTCGGTCGCGTTCTGGTTCATCTTCCTGTTCGTGCTGTCCGCGGCGATCGGCGCGCTCCAGATCCCGGCCGTGACCGCCTTCATGAACCAGGTGCTCGCGTACCTGCCGAACATCGTCGTGGCGGTGCTGATCTTCGTCGCCGCCGGAGTGGTTGCCGCGGCGGTGGCCGGACTCGTGGCGAAGACGATGGGCGACACGCCGACCGGAAGGGTCGTCGCCTCGGTGGTTCCGGCGCTGGTCATGGGGATCGCGATCTTCATGATCCTCAACCAGCTCAAGATCGCGCCGGAGATCGTTCAGATCACCTACACGGCGCTGATCGGCGCCCTGGCGCTCGGTCTGGCGCTGGCCTTCGGCCTGGGCGGCCGCCACGTCGCCGCGGAGATCCTCCGCGGGGCGTACCAGAAGGGCCAGGAGCAGAAGGGCCAGGTCAAGGCCGACATGCAGAAGGGCAAGCAGCGCGCCCAGGAGCAGGCTCAGCCGGCGGCGCAGAAGGCGCGCCCGCAAGCCGAGCCCATCCGTTCGGACGGCGCCACCGGCGCCCGGCCGGCCGCCGGCTGAGGGCGGCCGAACACACACGCATACCAACCAAGGAGAAGGCAATGACTACGGAAATGACGCACGCGTACGACTGGCAGGGCCGCACACTGAAGGACCGCAACGGGGACAAGATCGGAAAGGTCGACGCCCTCTATGTCGACCAGCAGACCGACAAGCCGGAATGGGCGCTCGTGAACACGGGCCTGTTCGGGACGAAGTCGTCATTCGTGCCGATTGCCGGCGCCTCGCCGAGCGGCGAGGACGTGGTGGTGCAGGTCGAGGCCCAGCAGGTGAAGGACGCGCCGAAGATGGACTCGGACCAGGAGCTCTCCGAGCACGAGGAGGCAGAGCTCTTCCGCCACTACGGCATCGACTACACCACCGAGGGCTCGGTCACCGCGACCGAGAACGCCCAGGCGACGGGCTCCCGCGGAGCGGTGGGCCGGGACACGAGCGGCCCGACCATCGACGAGGCGATGACGCGCTCGGAGGAGGAGCTGCGGGTCGGCACGGCCCAGCGTGAGCGCGGGCGTGCGCGGCTGCGCAAGTACGTGGTGACCGAGCAGGTCGAGCAGACGGTCCCGGTGCGCCGCGAAGAGGTTCGGCTGGAGCGCGAGCCGATCACCGACGCGAACGTCGACCAGGCACTGGCCGGCCCGGCGATCTCCGAGGAGGAGCACGAGGTCGTCCTCCACGAGGAGGAGGTCGTCACGGAGAAGCGGGCGGTGCCCAAGGAGCGCGTGCGCCTCGACAAAGAGAGCGTGACTGAGGACCAGACCGTCTCAGAGGAGGTCCGCAAGGAGCGGATCGAGGCCGAGGGCGACACCGCAGACTCGCGCGGCCGCCGCCAGTAACAGACGGCGAACGAGGCAGGTGGGGCGCGGCCGGCTGCGCGCCCCACCTAACCCATCAGAGGTGGAGGAAAGGCGATGGATACCCAGCAAGAAATGATCTCGCGCGGTCCTTGGCCAACGGGATGACGAACGGGACGGATGAAACCCCGCTGTCACTCGGTCACCAGGACCGGCCTGGGCTAGAGCTGCAAGAGGTCACGAACGCGATGATGCGGATCTACAAGGAGTTGTTCGGTCGCGGCCCGACCAAGGCACGCAGCAGCTACGCCAATCGAGACACCCTGATCGCGACGCTCGAGAACAGCCTCACAGCAGCCGAGCACAACATGAGCGCCCTAGGCGAGCATCAGCGGGTGAGGGAGACACGAACGCTGTTCCAGCACGCGAGCGAGCGCAATTTGATCGAGAGGGTCGAGCAGATCACCGGCCGCAGGGTGCGCGCCTCCGTCAGCGGGACGGACACCCACCGAGACGTGTCCGCGGAGGTCTTTTACTTCGAGCCGGTGACGAGCGCCGAAGCGATCAAGGGTGGCTAGGGCAGTGATGGGGCCTCTCGAGATACTCCTCGCGCCTTGGCGCGCCGTACGGGTGCTTGCCCGGGCGGCCGAGGATCTGCACAGCGTGGCGGAGCGCGCCCGCCGGGACCCCGACCCCGTCGATGAGGCGCGGGAGCGCCTGGACGCATTCTTCAGCGAGCTCGAGACGCTCATTGCCGCCATCCGGACAGTGGACGCCAGCGCGGTCGCGCTCGGCGCCGGAGGCGAGGACCTTCTGCTGGCTACGCGTTCGCTGGACTCGACGGCTCGGACGATCGATACGGGAGGCCGTGAGCTGCGGCGCACCGGCGAGGTCCTCGACGAGCACACGCAGGAACTCATCGCCGGCGGCCAAGACCTCACGGCCATGGCCAAGGATCTGGCCGACTCACTGCGGGTCCTTCGGGTTGCGCTCCCCCGTCTGCTGGAGGGGCTAGATAGCGTGGAGCAGCTCGAGGAATCAGTTGAGACGGTGGCGGAGACCGTCGAGCCGCTTCAGGGCGTAGCTAAGGGGGTCGGGCGAGTGTCGGACCGCCTGTCCCGCCAAAGTTGACGCTCGCTCGCCTCATGCAAGACCACGCCCGCCTCGGACGCGACGGTGCGTACCGAAGCCGGACTGAACTGTCGCTTCGCGCGTGGCAGCGATGGCGGCGGCGTGGATGGTCGAAAGTGTCGCTCTCCCATGAGACCGCTGAAAAAGGCGCTTGTGTGTCGCGCCCTCCTCTGCCCGCCTCGGCCCGTGGCGCGGGCCGCTCGCCGCTCGGCGAGTGCTTGTTATGCGGCCTGCGCCCTCAGTGCGCCCCGGATCGGGTGGAGGTTGACTAGGACGGCGGTCCAGAGCGCCTGGAGCTCCGATTTTCGCGTCCCCAGGTAGCGGCTTCTGCGCCCT
>JBKGUS010000500.1:0-22022 GCA_046462295.1 Thermoleophilaceae bacterium
CGTGCAGCAGGCCGTGAACAAGGGCCTGGCCGAGTTCCTCGAGGAGAACCCGCAGGACGCGCGCGCGGTCATCAAGAAGGCCGTCTCGGCTTCACG
Source organism: Thermoleophilaceae bacterium (assembly GCA_046462295.1). GTDB lineage: Bacteria > Actinomycetota > Thermoleophilia > Solirubrobacterales > Thermoleophilaceae > JACVRW01. The sequence continues at coordinate 97 of JBKGUS010000500.1, forward strand.
TGCGCGTGAGGCCGCTCGCAAGGCGCGCGACCTCACCCGCCGCAAGTCCGCGCTCGAGAACTCCACGCTGCCGGGCACGCTGGCCGACTGCTCGGTGCGCGACCCGGCGCTCGCCGAGATCTTCGTGGTCGAGGGCGACTCCGCCGGCGGCTCGGCGAAGCAGGGGCGCGACCGCAACACCCAGGCCGTCCTGCCGCTGCGCGGCAAGATCATCAACGCGGAGAAGAACCGCATCGACAAGGTCCTCTCCAACCAGGAGATCCAGGCGATGATCACCGCGATCGGCACCGGGATCCGCGAGGAGTTCGACCTCGAGAAGGCCCGCTACCACAAAGTGATCCTGATGACGGACGCCGACGTGGACGGCGCCCACATCCGCACGCTGGTGCTGACCTTCCTCTACCGCGAGATGCCCGAGCTGATCGACGCCGGCTACGTGTACATCGCGAAGCCGCCGCTCTACAAGGTCAAGTCCGGCAAGCAGGACGTGTATATCGAGAGGGAGTCGGAGCTCGAGGAGGTCCTGCTGCGGGACAAGCTGGAGGCGATGGAGGTCACGGACCGCTCAGGCCGCCTGTTCGACCTCACCCACGCGCGCTGGCAGAAGTACGGCCGGCTGCTGAAGCAGTACGAGGGTTGGGCGGCGGCGCTCCGCGCCGAGCATGGCCACGACCCGATCACCTTCCTGGAGGAGTCGGCGATCCTCGACGAGGGCGCGATCGACCCGGAGGCGGTCATCGCGCTGCTCGAGGGCGACGACCCCGAGGGCGAGGCGTTCGAGACGGAGCTGCTATCGGAGGACCCGACGGAGCTGGTGGCGCGGGTGATCGAGAAGAAGACGGGCACCGCGAAGACCTACAGGCTCTCGCGCGCGATGTTCGCCACCCCGGCGTACGCCGGTTTCGTGAAGATCCACAAGGAGCTCGAGACGCTCGCCGGCACCCCTCCCTTCGACGTGGTGCTCGGGAAGCGCGAGGCCCAGGCGCTGTCGTTCGAGGAGCTCCGCACGAAGGTGCTCGAGGTTGCCCGCGACGGCGTGCCGCTGCAGCGGTTCAAGGGGCTAGGGGAGATGAACGCCGACCAGCTCGCGGACACGACGATGGATCCCGAACAGCGGACGCTGCAACTGGTGACCATCGACGACGCGAGCGTCGCCGACCAGATCTTCTCGATGTTGATGGGCGACGTGGTTGAGCCGCGCAGGCAGTTCATCGAAGACCACGCACGCGAAGTCACGAACCTGGACGTGTGAGCAGATGAGCATCGACCAGTTGACAGGCGGGAACATCGAGCCGCGCGGGCTCGAGGAGGAGATGCGCTCCTCGTACCTCGATTACGCCATGAGCGTGATTGTGGGCCGCGCGCTGCCGGACGTTCGCGACGGCCTCAAGCCGGTGCACCGGCGCGTGCTGTTCTCGATGCACGAGGCCGGCCTGCAGCCGAACCGCCCCTTCCGCAAGTCGTCGCGCGTGGTCGGCGACGTGATGGGCCAGTTCCACCCGCATGGCGATGCCCCCATCTACGACACACTCGTCCGGCTCGGCCAGGACTTCACCATGCGGTACCCGCTGGTGGAAGCGCAGGGCAACTTCGGCTCGATCGACAACGATCCGCCGGCGGCGATGAGGTACACCGAATCGCGGCTTTCCCGGCTCGCCACCGAGATGCTCCGCGACATCGACGCGGACACCGTCGACTTCGGACCCAACTACGACGAGTCGCGCCAGGAACCGCTCGTCCTGCCGGCTCGTTTCCCCAACCTGCTTGTCAACGGCTCCTCCGGGATCGCAGTCGGCATGGCCACCAACATCCCGCCGCACAACCTCGGCGAGGCGATCGACGCGGTCGTGGCGTTCATCGACGACCCAGAGATCGACGTCGAGGGCCTGATGAAGCACATCAAGGGACCGGACTTCCCGACCGGGGGGATCATCGTCGGCCATGGCGGCATCCGCGACGCGTACCGGGAGGGCAAGGGCCGGGTGGTGGTGCGCGGCCGTTCGCACATCGAGCCGATGGAGCGCGGGAAGGAGCGCATCATCGTCACGGAGATGCCGTACCAGGTCGCCAAGGGCGACGGGCGCGGCGACGGCGGCGGGTTGATCAGGAAGATCGCCGAGCAGGTCCAGAACGGCCGCATCAAGGAGATCGCCGACCTGCGCGACGAGTCGAACCGCACAGGCATCCGGCTGGTGATCGAGCTCAAGCGCGGCGAGAACCCCAAGGTCGTGCTCAACAAGCTCTACAAGCACACGCCGCTGCAGACGACCTTCGGCGTGAACATGGTCGCGCTCGTCGACGGCGTGCCGCGCACGCTCGGCCTGCTGCCGATCGTCAAGAACTACGTCGACCACCAGCGCGACGTGATCGTGCGCCGCACCAAGCACGAGCTGCGCGTGCGCGAGGCGCGGCTCCACATCCTCGAGGGCCTGCTCATCGCGATCTCGGACATCGACGCGGTGATCGAGCTGATCCGCGGTTCGAGCGATCCCGAGGCCGCCCGCGACGGGCTGATCGAGCGGTTCGAGCTGTCGCGCATCCAGGCGCAGGCGATCCTGGACATGCGCCTGTCGCGGCTGACCGCGCTCGAGGCGGACAGGGTCAAGCAGGAGCACGAGGACACGCTCGAGCGGATCAAGGAGCTGCGCGAGATCTTGGGCGACGAGGCAAACGTGAGGGGCCTCATCAAGGAGGAGCTGCTCGAGATCAAGGAGCGGTTCGGGGACGACCGGCGCACCCAGATCACGCACTCCGAGGACGAGATCGACATCGAGGACCTGATCGCCGACCAGCAGATGGTCATCGCGATCACGCACTCGGGCTACATCAAGTCGCTGCCGCTCGCCACCTACCGCCAGCAGAACCGCGGCGGGGTCGGCGTGATGGGCATGGACATGAAGGACGAGGACTACATCGAGCACCTCTTCGTGTGCTCGACGCACGACTACCTCCTGTTCTTCACGAACCGTGGGAAGGTCTACCGCGAGAAGGTCTACGACCTGCCCGAGGCGCAGCGCACGGCGAAGGGCCGGTCGCTCGTGAACGTGCTGCCGCTGCGCGAGGACGAGCGGGTCCAGGCCGTGCAGGCCACGCGCGACTTCACCGAGGGCAAGTACCTCGTCTTCGCCACGAAGAAGGGCCAGATCAAGAAGACCGAGTTCATGGCCTACAACACGCCGATCCGGGCGGACGGGATCATCGCGATCAAGATCCGCGACGACGACGAGCTCGTGGCCGTGCGCCGCACCAGCGGCGAGGACGACATCATCATGGTGTCCCGCTCCGGCCAGGCCGCGCGGTTCAACGAGGACCAGGCGCGGCCGATGGGTCGCGACACCGGCGGCGTCAAGGGCATGAACGTCGACCGCGGCGACAACCGCGTGCTGGCCATGGACGTGGTGCGGCCCGGCACCGAGCTGCTGGTCGTGACCGAGAACGGCTTCGGCAAGCGCACGCCGATCGAGGATTACCCGGTCAAGGGCCGCGGCACGATGGGGGTGAAGACGATCGGCCTGACCGAGAGGAAGGGCGGGCTCGCCGGCGCCCTGATCGTTCGCGAGCACCACGACCTCGTGTTCATCTCGCAGACAGGCATGGTCCAGCGCACGTCGGTGCGCGGCATCTCGCGGCAGGGCCGGCCCGCACAGGGCGTGCGGGTGATGAACCTCCGCGAGGATGACCAGGTCAGCGCGGTCGCGCTCGTGATGGAGACCACCACGGACACCAGCGCCGAGGTTCAGGACGAGCTCGGGGACGGCGCAGGCCCGGCGGCACCTCCCGCCGAGTAAAGACGAGGGGCGCCCACACGGGACGCCCCTCGCAATTCGTTCTGGACCTGGTCGGCGGCGAGCCAGCGACCGGAGGGACCACTCCCGGTCCTCTTCGCCGACGGTGCCTCGGGTTGGACTCCGCTAAACGGGGCCCAGCACCGGTCTAGCGGCCGGACACCTCCAGGGTCCCAAGAAAACTGTCACTCAAGTTCGGACCACCTCCTTTCCCTGGTACGGCTCAGTAAAGCAGAGTGGGCGGCCCGATCGATCTAAGGAGTCGTGGTCGTCTCCGTCTCGGTCTGCGTGGTGTCGGTTTGCTCTGCCTGCTCGAGCTCCTCGACGTGGGTCTCGAGCTCGTCGATCCGGGTGGCCTGCCGGTCGAGCCGGTCGCCGATCCGGCCCAGCCGCTGCTCCACCTCGCCGAGCCGGTCGTCCAGGTTCTGGACGTCCTCCGACGTCGGCAGCTCGTCGACACGGCCCTCGAGTTCGTCGATGCGGTCGCTCAGCTCGCGCTGGATCCGGGTCAGCTCGGCGGCGGTGCGGGCGCGCTCCTCCTCGTCGTTGGCCCGGTTCGCCACCACCAGGGCGATTACGGCGATCGCCGTCGCTGCCACCGCCCACACCGCCGTTACGAGCAGCCAGCGGCGCACGCCGCGGACGTCCCCGACGGTTGCGGGGCGGGCGTCCTCGTCGACCGGCTCCTCACGCACCACCCGCTTCCCGGGCTCCCCTGGGGGCGGCGGGCCCGGAGCGGGTGGGCCGGGGGCCGGCGGCCCGCCCTCGCGGGGCGGGTCCGGCATCAGGCCGCCACCAGGTATTGCTCCCAGGCTGCCGGGATGCTCGGCGCGGCGACGTGGATGAAGATCGACGGGCTGGGCGCCCGGGGCTTGCTGGACGGGACCATGTTGGCCTGGCGCGGCAGCCGGTCGCCCTTGCGGCGGTTGCACGGTGCGCAGCAGGTGACGATGTTGTCCCACGTGGACGCGCCGCCCTTGGAGCGCGGGATCACGTGGTCGACCGTGAGGTTGCCGCGCTCGTGCCCGCAGTACTGGCAGGTCCAGCGGTCGCGGGCGAACACGGCGCGGCGGGTGATCTTGCGCCGGTGTGCGTCGCGCGGGATCCGCACGTAGCTCAGCAGCCGGATCACCACCGGCCGCGCGAGCGTGAAGTTTTCGGCGTGGAGCGCCCAGTCGCCATGCTCGAGGATCTCGGCCCGCTGCTTGAGGATCAGGACGGCCGCCCGGCGGACCGTGCAGACGTTGATCGGCTCATAGCTGGCGTTGAGCACCAGCACGCGGCCGGACGAACCTGAGCGCTGCGCGGGCCGGCCGGCCCCGTGCAGCGCGAGCGCAGGCCCTGGTTCCGAGTCACCTGCCTCGGGTCCGAGGATCCGCTGCACACTGGCCGCCACGGTCCGGCGGATTCTAGCCAGAGGCCCCGGCGGCGATCGTGTACGAGCCGAGAACACGGAGCTCCTCGACCCGCTCGCGCAGCGCAGCGAGCGCCTCGCTGACGGGAGGCCGGCCGGCCGCCCCGTCGAGGTCCGCGAAGAACATGTAGTGCCCCAGCGCGATCCGGCGCGGGCGCGACTCGATGCGCGTGAGGTTCACGCCGCGGTCCGAGAGCTCGCGCAGGCAGTCGACGAGCCAGCCGGGGGCCTGATCCCCGCCGCCCCAGAACACGATCGATGTCCGGGCGGGCTCGCCGGCAGCGGGGTCGGGCGCCGCAGCGCCCGGCGCGAGCCAGACGAAGCGCGTGGCGTTGTCGGGATGGTCCTCCACGTCCGCCTCGAGGAGGCGGCAGCCGTACAGCTCGGCAGCCAGGCGCGACCCGAGCGCGACTGCGGGCTCGGGTGCCTCGCGCACGGACAGCACGGCGTCCGCGGTCGAGGGCGCCATGACGAGCTCGGCATGAGGCAGGCGCTCGCGCAGGAAGCGCGCGCACTGGGCCGTGGCCTGGGGGTGGGAGACGACTCGCGTCACCTCGGCCAGCTCGAGCGGGCGCGCGGCCACGACGCAGTGGTGGATCGGGTGCACCACCTCGGCCACGATCCGCACGCCGGACGCCTCGAGGGCGAGGGTATCGAGCGTGACCGCCACCGCCCCCTCGAGGGCGTTCTCGATCGGCACGACGGAGCGGTCGACCTCGCCGCGCTCGACCGCCATGACCGCCTCGTGGAGGGTCGGGAAGGGCACCTCCTCGACCTCCTCCGCGACGGACGCCCGCAAGGCCTCCTCGCTGTAGGTGCCAGCGGGGCCGAGGAAGCCGACCCGAGTCAAGCGGGCGTGCCGGCCATCGCCGCTTCGATGGCCTCGCGCTCCTCGGGCGACAGCTCGAGCTCCGACTCGCCCTCGTGCACCTGCTTCACGTAGACCCGGGCGTGGTCGCGGTGCAGGATCGACGACACCACCACGCCGCTGCTGCTCGCGTCGAGCAGCGCCATCGTGCTCGACTGCTGTCCGGACATCTCGCCCCAGGCGTCGTAGCGGATCAGGGCGGTGTGGGCGACGCAGCCGTCGATGCGGTGCTCGGCGGTGGCCATGCGGCCCTCGAGCCGAGTGGCGCTCTCCTCCACCCAGTCGCGGAGCTGGACGAAGGCCTCCTGGATGGAGGCGGCATGGGAGACGAGGTCGGACTGGCCGTTCCCGAGCACCGTGCGCTGCGCGGCGCGCATCCGGCGCAGCTTGATCGCGAGTACGAGTACCCAAACGAAGGCCACGAAGGCGAGGCCGGCGGCCGCGAGGGCCACGATGCCTTCGGTGGTGGTCAGATCGTCCACGCGGCCAAGATAACGAGCGGGCCTACCTTGTGAAGATGACCGAGAACTCCTGAACGTTGTTGTCGGTCATCTCCTCGCCCGGCACCGGCTCCACCTCCACGGTGATCGGCACGTTCTGGCCGGTTGGGGGCTGCTCGGTGAGCGGGATCGTCACGGTCTGGATCTCGCCGACGGCGATCGTGTCGATCGCCTCCTCCAGCTCGATCGCGTCGTCGCCCTCGCCGACGGAGACCACGACGTTCACGTCGGTCTCCGTGTTCTCGCCCTGGTTCTGGACCTGCACCTCGAAGGCGAGGTCGCCCGTCAGCTGGACGGTCGTGCCGGTGGCGCCGGGCGTGAGCGTGGTGCCCCCGAGCGTCACGGCCGCGAGGCCGTTGCCGTGGAGCCCGGGCGCCGCGGCCTCGTCTCCGGCCCCGCCCGTGCCGGACCGCAGGGCGTTCACCTGGTCCGCCACGAAAGCCGCGTCGAGCCACTCGACGTCGGGCACGAACGAGTCGGTCGGGAAGCGGGGCACCGAGAGCTCCTCCTCCTCGAGCGCCTCCTCGAGCCGCGGCCGGAACCGTGCCCTGTCGATCGTGTCGCTGGCCAGGAACACCTGCATCGCCCTGGTCACGTCATCGGTGCCCTCGCGGCGGTCCTGGTCGCCGAGTGCGGTGCGCATCGCGTCGGCCGTGAGGGCCAGGCCATCGCGGCGAAGCTCCAGGACGTCGAGTAAGTAGCGGTTGGCCGCTTCCAGCTCGTCGGGCACGTCCAGCCCGCGCGCCCGGTCGACCCGCTCGCTTGACGAAACGCGATAGCCATTGAGGTCGTTCTGGATCTCCACGACCTGGTCGGTGCCGCCCTCGCTCTGCAGCAGCTCGAACAGCTGGTCGCCCTCGAGCTTCGACTCGCGCAGGAGCTCCGCCGACCGGTCCGCGTAGTCCTCCATGGCGTTCTCCTTGCGGGCGTCCAGGCAACCCCGCAGGAGGAGGACGAACAGGATCACGACGATCAGCACGCCGACGCCGGCGATGCCTCGTCGCGCCATCAGCGTCTGGCGGTCGACCGACGATCCGCGCGGCGGGCGGCGGCGTGGTCGAACGGGCTCGTCCGGTTCGTCGAGGAAGGACAACTGAGGATTCCCCTCCTTGGCGCCTGGAGGCGCCTGCCAAGGTTGCGTGGGAGTATGACCGGGGGGCAGGACGCGCCCCTCGCGGACCGAACACGGAACCTGAGATGAAACGTCCCGAGATCAGCCTCACGGAGGAGCCGGGCACCCTGCCACTGGGTGGTTCGGACCCTACCGAAGCGCTGCCAGGCGCCCCTGGGCCGCGGCTGATCCTCGGCCGCTACCGGCTCGAGCGGCGGCTGGGAGCGGGCGGTTTCGGCGTGGTCTGGCTGGCCTGGGACGAGAAGCTCGAGCGCGAGGTGGCGGTCAAGGCGATCCCGCTCGAGAACGGGGGCGGGGAGCGGGTGGAGCGCGAGGCGCGCGCCGCCGCGCGGCTGAACCATCCCGGGATCGTCGGGATCTACGAGCTGGCCCACGACGAGCACGACGTCTACCTCGTCTCGGAGCTCGTTCGGGGGCGAACCCTTGCGGAGCTGATGCGGGCGGGGGCGGTGGCCGACCGTGACGTCGCCCGCATCGGCATGGCGCTGTGCGATGCGCTCGACCACGCCCACCAGCGGGGCGTCATCCACCGCGACGTGAAGCCCCAGAACGTGATGGTGGTGGCGGACCCAGCGGCGGGGGCGGGATTCGCGAAGCTCGCCGACTTCGGCGTCGCGCACGTGGCGAGCGGCGACGCCCTCACGCGCACGGGGGATGTGGTGGGGACGCTGGCCTACATGGCGCCCGAGCAGGCGGAGGGCGCGCGAACGACTCCGGCCAGCGACATCTACTCCCTGGCGCTCACCCTGTACGAGGCCTGGACCGGATCCAACCCCGTGCGCATGGGAGGGCCGGCGGCCACGGCACGGCGCCTCGGCCGCCCGTTGCCCTCGCTCGCGGCGACCCGCCGCGACCTGCCGCTCGAGCTCTGCGACGCCATCGACGACGCGCTCGACATCGACCCCGGCCGCCGGCCGCCCCCCGCGGGGCTCCGCGCCGAGCTGGCGGCGGCCGAGCCGAAGCTGGACGACGAAGGCGGCCTGGTGGAGCCCGCGACCCTGCGCCGCGTCGGCCTCCCGACGACCGAGGGCCGCCGGACGGGCATCACGGGCCTGCTGCTTGGCCACGGCGAAGGGGTCAAACCCCTTGACAATGGGGGACTCAAGGGGTCTGACCCCTTCAGTCGTGGGGTCTCAGGATCGGCTCAGGCCCCGGGCCGCTTGCGCCGATTCTTCGGGGCCGGCTCGGCGCCGCCTGCCCGCGGCATCCTCGGCAGGCCTTCGCCCTTCGCCGACGCGCGCCCCACGGTGGCCGCGCGGCTGCTGGGCCGGGCCGGCGCCGGTCTCCTCGCCGGAGGAATCGTCCTAGGGGCGATCGAGTCGCTCGGCCCCGAGCCGGCCTTCTCCCCGGCTGCTGCCGCGGCCGCCGCCGCCCTCGCGGTCGCGCTGCTGCCCCGCATCGGCTGGCTCCTCGTGGCCGCCGGCGTCTGCGCCTGGCTCGTCAGCCCGGGCGCCGACCGCCAGGGCACCGCGCTCGTCCTCGCCGCCGCGGCGGCGCCGATCCCGTTCCTGCTCCCGCGCGCCGGCCTCCTCTGGTCCGTCCCCGTGCTGGCGCCCCTGCTCGGCACCATCGCGCTCGCCCCGGTGTTCGTGGGCATCGCGGCCCTGGCGTCCACGCCTTGGCGGCGCGCCGGGCTGGCGGCGGGCGGGTTCGTCTGGCTCGCGGTCGGCGAGGTCGTGACGGGCGAGGCGCTGCTGTTCGGCGTGCCCGACGGCGCCCTGCCGCGCGGCGACTGGGAGGGCTCGATCAGCGCCGCCGCCTCCGACGCGCTCGGACCGCTCGCCTCCGCTCCCGCTCTCGTGCCTGCCGCGGCGTGGGCCGCGTTCGCCGTCCTGCTCCCGCTCTTGGTCCGCGGCCGCTGGCTCGGCGTCGATCTCGTGGGGGCGGGTCTGTGGGCGACAGGGCTGGTCGTCGCGCATATCGCCCTGGGCGACATGCTGGCCGCCACCACCGCGCTGGACGAGGCGCGCGGGATGGTGGCGGGGTCCGTCGGGGCGGCCGTCGTGGCGCTTGCCGTGTCCCAGATCGCCGCGCCGGCCGAGGGCTGGCGGGCTCAGCCGGTGACCACGGCTTAGGACTACCCTGCGGAGCGACCCATGAGCGTGCTACGCAACCTGGAGGCGAAGCTCGGCGGCCTCGTGGAGGGCGCCTTCGGCCGCGCGTTCAAGACGAGCGTGCAGCCGGTCGAGCTCGCGCACAAGCTCGCCAAGGAGATGGAGGACAACCAGATGATCTCCGTCTCGCGCGTCTATGTCCCAAACCACTACCGGGTCTTCCTTTCGCCGAAGGACCGCGAGCAGTTCGCGAGCTACGAGCCGGCCCTCCGCAAGGAGCTGTCGGACTATCTCCTGGAGCACGGCCGCCAGGAGCGCTTCGCGCTGACCAGCCGGCCGCAGGTGGAGTTCCACACCGACGAGCGGCTCGCGCTCGGCGAGTTCGGCATCCAGGCTCAGCTGCTCGGGGGCCCAGAGGAGGAGGAGCCTGGGGCCGACGAGGCGGCGCCATCGGCTGGGGACTTCGGCCACACGATGGTGTACTCGCCCGACCGCGCGCCGCACCGGCTGGAGCCCGAGCTCGACCGCCGCCAGGCGCTGCTGCTCAGCCAGGGCCGCCGCAACGTCCTGACCGGCGACAGGGTTCTCATCGGCCGCAGCCGGGAATGCGATGTTGTCGTGTCCGATCCGAACGTCTCGAGGCGTCACATCGAGCTGCGGCGCGGGGAGCGGGGCTGGGCGGCGGTCGACCTCGGGTCCACCAACGGCATGAAGGTCAACGGCCGCCGCGTGGGCCACGCCGAGCTCAACCCCGGCGACCGCATCACGGTCGGCGTCACCGATCTCACCTTCGAGCTCGACTGAGGGCGGCATGGACGATCCCGTAGTCGTCGCGCTCAAGTTCGGCTTCCTGGCGATCCTGTTCCTGTTCCTGCTTTGGATCACGCGCAGCGCGATGAAGGATCTCGCCCGCATCGGTGGGGGGACGGCGGCGGCCGACCCGGTCGAGCCACCCGGCCCGCGGCGGCGCGAGTCGGCCCTGCCCAACCTGCGCGCGGGCGTCGAGCCGCGGCTTGAGGTGGTGGCGGCGATGGGCCACCAGCCGGGCACGACCTTCGACGTGGGGGCCGGCGCGACGTTGGGACGCTCCGACGCCGCCGACATACCCGTGGACGACCCCTTCGCATCGTCGGCGCACGCCCGCATCTTCCAGCGCGGCGACTACGTGTACCTCGAGGACATGGGGTCGACCAACGGCACCTACCTGAACGGCCGCCAGGTGCGCACGGCCGAGCGGCTGAAGGTCGCGGACACGATCCGCATCGGCGACACCGAGTATCGGTACCAGGAGTGATCGCCCTGCGGATCGTCGAGCATGCGGGCAGGACCGACGTGGGCCGCCAGCGCAGCGCCAACGAGGACGACTTCGTGCTCGCTCCGCCCTTCTTCGCGGTGGCCGACGGCATGGGGGGCGCCAAGGCCGGTGAGGTGGCGTCCGCCATGGCCACCGGGGTCTTCGAGGGGGAGAGCGACTCTGGCGAGCCCGCCGAGGCGCAGCTGGCACGCATCCTGCGCGAGGCCAACCGGCGCATCCACGACCTGGCCGTGGCCGACGAGTCGCACCGCGGCATGGGAACCACGCTGACGGCGGCCAAGGTCACCGGCGACGAGATCAGCCTGGCCCACGTGGGCGACAGCCGCGCCTACCGCATGCGCGACGGCGAGCTCGAGCAGTTGACCAAGGACCACTCGCTGGTGGCGGAGCTGGAGCGCAGCGGGCAGATCACCGCCGAGGCGGCCGAGCACCATCCGCAGCGCTCGATCATCACCCGCGCGCTCGGGCCGGAGCCTGAGGTGGAGGTCGACACCTACACGGTCACCGGCCGCGAGGGCGACCTGTTCCTGCTCTGCTCGGACGGGCTCACCAGCATGATCTCCGACGAGGAGATCGGCTCGATACTGCGCGCGGCGGAGAGCCTCGACGCTGCCGCCGACGCGCTCGTGCGCGCCGCCAACCAGAGCGGCGGCAAGGACAACATCACGGTGGTGCTGTTCCGCGTCGGCCCCGACGGCGACGGCGTGCCGCGCGAGGACGAGACGATCGCGGGCCAGATGTCCGCCGCGGAGGTGCAGGCCGCGGCCGCCCTCGACGAGCCGACCGAGCCGCACCCCGGGCCCGCGGCGCTCGCCGGCGTCGCGCCCGATGCCACCGTCGTCGCGCCGCCGGAGCGGCGGACTCGCGAGCCGAAGGCGCGGCCGCGCCGCCGGTTTCGTCTGAGGACGGCGGTCAAGACGCTGTTCGTGCTGGCCGTGCTCGCGGCCGTCGTCACCGGGCTGTACGCGCTGAGCCGGCAGGTCTACTTCGTCGGCACCAACGACGCCGGCCTGGTCACGCTCTACCGCGGCATCCCGTACGAGCTGCCCTTCGGGGTTGACCTGTACGAGGAGGAGTACCCGAGCGGCGTGCCCGCTCGGGCGATCCCGGACCGGCGCCGCGACCGCGTGCTCGACCACGAGTGGCGCAGTCGCGAGGACGCCGTGGACCTGATCCGCGCTCTGGAGCGGGGACAGCTCTCCGGCTGATGTCTGCGCGAACGCGCGAGCTCTTCGGACTCATCCCGGTGTCGCTTCTCGTGGCAGCCGGCTTTGCCGCTGTGCTCGCCACCCGCACCGAGGACGTGAGCGACGCCACGCTCACCTACGGCGCGGTCTTCCTCGGGCTGTGCGTGCTGGCGCACCTGTTCATCCGCGCCCGGCTGCCCGAGGCGGACCCGTACATGTTCCCGCTGGCCGCTCTGCTGGCCGCCGTCGGGCTGGTGCTGATCTACCGCATCGACACCGAGCTGGCGCGCGAGCAGGCGCAGTGGTTCGTGGTCGGTCTGATCTTCTTCTGCGGAACGATCCTGCTGGTCCGGGACCACCACGTGCTGGAGCGCTACCGCTACCTGATCGCGGCGGCCAGCATCGCGCTCCTCGTCATGCCGCGGCTGCCGAGCATCGGCGCCCAGGTGAACGGCGCGTACCTCGCCATCAAGCTGGGGCCGATCCAGTTCCAGCCAGCCGAGTTCGCCAAGCTCGGCATCATCATCTTCCTCGCGAGCTACCTGCGCGAGACGGGCGACATCCTCGTGCGCCCGCGGCTGCGGCCGCTGCCCGGAATGAGCCAGCTGCTGCTCTACGGCGGTCCCGCCCTGCTGACACTGCTGGCGATCCTCGTGCTCGACCTCGGCGCCGCCGGCTCTGTGCTCCTAATCGTGTTCGTCGCCTCGCTGGTAGCGGTGCTGCGTGAGCGGCCGTCGCCCAAGCACTTCGGGCCGCTCCTGCTCGTATGGGGGTTGGCGATGCTGATGCTGATCGTCATCCGCGACCTGGGCAGCTCGCTGATGTTCTTCGGCGGCTTCCTCGCGCTCCTCTACGTCGCGACGGGCCGCCTGTCGCTGATCGGCGTGGGCGCCACCATGTTCTTCGCCGGCGCCTTCTTCCTGGCGCGCAACGTCAGTCACGTGCAGGACCGAGTCGACATCTGGCTCGATCCGTTCAAGCCGGGAGTGGTGGACGACGAGGGCTACCAGATCGCCCAGTCCCTGTTCGCGCAGGCGGACGGCGGGCTGTTCGGGCGCGGGTTCGGCGAGGCGCTGATCGACTTCGGCGGCATCTCGATCATCCCCGCGGCGCACACGGACCTGATCTATGCCGTGCTGGTGAACGAGGCGGGCTTGTTCGGGGCGGCCGGCGTGATCGGCGCCTACCTACTGCTCTCCTTCTGCGGCTTCAAGACCGCGATGCTCGCGAACGACGGCTTCTCGAAGCTGCTCGCGACCGGCCTCACCGCGGTGCTGGCGCTCCAGGTGTTCGTCATCGTGGGCGGCGTCACGCGCGTGATCCCCCTCACCGGCGTGACGCTCCCGTTCGTCTCGTACGGCGGCAGCTCGATCGTGGCGAACATGGTCCTCCTGGCGCTGCTCCTGATTGTCTCCGACCACGCGCGCTCCGAGGGCATGAGGCGGGGCGGGCTCGTATGAACACCCAGATCCGCCAGCTGTACGGGCTGTTCGCGCTGCTGTTCGCCGTGCTGGTCGGGTTCACCGCGTACTGGGCCGTGGTCGACGCCGAGGGGCTCGAGGACAACCCCGACAACCGCCGCGCGCTGATCGAGGAGCAGACGATCCCGCGCGGCTTCATCTACGCGCGCGACGGGCAGACAGTGCTCGCGCGCAACCGCGCCGTGCGCCGCGGCGGCACGCGCATCTTCGTCCGCCAGTACCCGCGCGGTGGCCAGTTCGCCCACCCCGTCGGCTACTCGTTCATCGAGAACGGCCGCCGCAGCCTCGAGCTGTCGCGCAACGACGAGCTCGTGGGTGAGGAGAACGAGTTCGAGTCGATCCTGTCCGGGCTCGAGGACCGCGCGACCGAGGGTCGCGACGTGATCACGAACCTCGACGTGGCCGGTACCGAGGCGGCGGTTTCCGGCCTGGCCGGCCGGAAGGGCTCCGTCGTGGCGATCGAGCCCCAGACCGGCAAGGTGCGCGTGATGGTGTCGATTCCTGAGTACGACCCGAACCAGATCCCGGACGCGTTCCGCTCGATCACCCGGAATCCGGACCAGCCGCTCCTGAACCGCTCGACGCAGGAGCTGTACCCGCCGGGCTCGACGTTCAAGGTCGTGACTGCGGCGGCCGCGCTCGACAGCGGCAGGGTGCGGCCGGATTCGATCATCGACGGCTCGTCGCCGAAGACGATCTCCGGCGTGCCGCTCGAGAACTCGGGCGGCCAGAGCTTCGGAGCGATCTCGTTCACCGACGCGCTCACGAACTCGGTCAACACGGTGTTCGCGCAGGTGGGCGAGGACATCGGCCGCGAGACGCTCGTCGAGTACATGCGGCGCTTCGGCTTCTACGAGGACCCGGAGCTCGACTACCCCGACTTCCAGATGATCCCGAGCGGGATCATCAACGGCGAGGGCGACTTCGTCGACGACGGCTTCGACGTAGGGCGCGTGGCGATCGGCCAGGGCGGGCTCGAGGGCGAGATCCGCTCGAGCCCGCTGCAGATGGCGCTCGTGGCTGCCGCGATCGCCAACGGCGGGCGCCTGATGCGCCCGCATCTCACCGACAGCATCGTCCGAAAGGACGGGCGCGTGGCCGAGCGCATCCGGCCGGATCTCCAGTCGCAGGTGATGAAGCCGGAGACCGCCGAGCAGCTCACGGCCATGATGAGCCGGGTGGTCGAGGAGGGCACTGGCACCGCCGCGGCCCTGAGCGGCATCCCGGTCGCGGGCAAGACCGGCACCGCCGAGGTCGGCGAGTTCCGCGAGTTCACGCAACCGTGGTTCATCTGCTTCGCCCCCGTCGACGACCCGCAGCTCGCGGTGGCCGTGACGCTGGAGCGCCAGCCGGCCGGGTCGCAGGGCGGGACCGTGGCGGCCCCGATCGCGAGGAGCGTGCTGGAGGCGGTGCTCGGAGGCGGCGGGTGATGACCGAGGTCGCCGACAACACGGTCGTTGACAGCCGTTACCGGATCGTGCGGCGCATCGGCTCGGGCGGGATGGCGGACGTCTACTGCGCCGAGGACACGCACCTGGGCCGCCAGGTCGCGCTGAAGGTGCTCCACCGGCGTTTCGCCCAGGATCAGGAGTTCGTGGAGCGCTTCAGGCGCGAGGCCAGCGCCGCGGCCGGGCTGCAGCACCCGAACGTGGTGGGCGTGTTCGATCGCGGCCGCCACGACGGCACCTACTACATCGCGATGGAGCATCTGCCGGGGCGGACGCTCAAGGAGATCGTCGAGTCGGAGGCGCCGCTGGCTCAGGAGCGGGTGGTCGACTTCGGGCTCCAGATCCTGCACGCGGCCGGCTTCGCGCACCGCCACGGCGTGATCCACCGCGACTTCAAGCCGCACAACGTCATCGTCGACGAGCACGCCCACGCCAAGGTCACCGACTTCGGCATCGCCCGGGCCGGCGCCTCGGAGATGACGGAGACCGGCTCGATCATGGGCACCGCCCAGTACCTGTCGCCCGAGCAGGCGCAGGGGCACGCCGTGACCGCCACGTCCGACCTCTACTCGATCGGCGTGATGCTCTACGAGATGCTCGCCGGGCGGCTGCCGTTCGAGGGCGAGAGCGCCGTGTCGATCGCGCTCAAGCACCTGTCCGAGCCGCCCACGCCGATCTCCCAGATCCGTCCCGACGTGCACCCGGCACTCGAGTCGGTGGTGATGGCCGCGCTCGCGAAGGACCCGGCACGGCGCTGGCAGAGCGCCGAGGACTTCGCCGAGGCGCTCGCCGCGGCCGGGGCGCAGCTGGGCGAGCCGCCGCCGAGCGACACCTCGGCGTTCGCGCTGGTTCCCGCTCCCGTGCCCGTCGGCGCCGACGGCGACACCCCGACGCCCGCCCTCGCGCCCGTCACGGAGCCGGAGCCGAGGAAGAAGCGGCGCTGGCCCTGGTTCGTGATCGGCCTGCTCACGCTGGTGCTGGTGGGCTTCCTCACGTACCTGGCGGTGACCGCCCTCACCGCCGCCGAGACGCGCGAGGTGCCGCGCGTGGTCGGCCGCCAGCTCATCCAGGCGCGCGCCGTGCTCGAGCGGGCGGGCTTCCAGGTCGAGGAGACGCGCGTGCGGAGCGCGGCGGACTTCGACCAGGTGCTCGACCAGGACCCGAACCCGCGCGAGGAGGCCGAGGAGGGCTCGACCGTCGTGCTGGAGGTGTCGGGCGGCCCGGGCACGGTGCTGGTCCCGACGGTGCGGAAACTGCCCCAAGGCCAGGCGATCGACGAGCTCGAGGAGCGCGGCCTCAGGGCCAACGTCGACCGGCTCTCGTCGGAGAACGTGCGCGCCGGACTTGCGCTGCGCACCGTGCCCGGGGCGGGCACCGAGGTCGAGCGCGGCGAGCGGATCCAGCTCTTCATCAGCTCGGGCCCCGAGCTCGTGGCGGTGCCCACGGTGATCGGCCTCTCGCGTGACTCCGCCGAGGCGCAGATCTCGGACGCGGGTCTGGTGCCCGCCGTGGAGGAGGCGGAGTCCGAGGAGCCCGAGGGCGAGGTGATCTCGCAGGATCCGGGGGCGGGGACCGAGCTCCGGATCGGCTCGACGGTCACGATCACCGTCTCCACCGGCATCGAGCAGGTGGTGGTGCCGGACGTGGTCGGGATCGGTGCCCGCGACGCGGAGCGCCAGCTGCGCGCCGAGGGCCTCGTGCCGGCCCAGCGCGAGATGGAGGTGGCGGACCCGAGCCAGGACGGCCAGGTGATCGACCAGCGGCCCGCCGCCGGCGTGGAGGTGGAGCAGGGGCGCGAGGTCGTGATCGTCGTGGGCGCGCTCGTCGAGCAGGAGGAGCTGGCCCCGGTCGAGCCCGACCCGGCGCCGACGGAGCCAGTCCCATGAGGGTCGCGGTCCTGGCGGGCGGGCGCTCCAGCGAGCACGACGTGTCCCTGGCCTCGGCGGAGTCCGTGCGCGCCGGCCTGGCCGAGGGCGGCCACGAGGCGGTCGACGTGCGCATCGGCCGCGACGGCCGCTGGACGAGCGGCGGCGAGGCGCTCCCGCTCGAGCCGGGGAACGGGCTGCTCGGCGTCGACGTGGTCTTCCCGGCGCTGCACGGCCCGTTCGGCGAGGACGGCACGGTGCAGGGGCTGCTCGAACTGCTCGACGTGCCGTACGTGGGTGCCGGCGTGCTCGCCTCGTCGCTTTCGATGGACAAGGCGCTCTTCAAGGACCTGATGGCGGCGCACGGCGTGCCGCAGGTCGACTACGCAGTCGTCCGCGACGGGGACCGCCCCGGCTCGTTCGGGCCGCCGGCGTTCGTCAAGCCGGCGCGGCTCGGCTCCTCGGTCGGGATCTCCAAGGCGGTGAGCGAGGTCGAGCTCGACCGCGGGCTCGCGCTCGCATTCGAGCACGACCCGGTCGTGGTGGTCGAGCGGATGGCCACCGGCATGGAGGTGGAGTGCTCGGTGCTGGGCAACCGCGAGCCCGAGGCCTCGACGCCCGGCGAGATCGTGATCAGGAAGGGCGACTGGTACGACTACGAGGCGAAGTACACGGACGGCGGGATGGAGCTGGTGGTGCCGGCCCGCACTCCGCACCTGGAGGACGTGCGGCGCCTAGCCGTGGAGGTCTTCAGGATCGTCGGCTGCTCGGGGATGGCGCGGGTGGATTTCTTCGTGACCGACGAGGGGGTCTTGGTCAACGAGCTCAACACGATCCCCGGCTTCACCGCGACCAGCGTGTACGCGAAGCTCTGGGAGGCGAGCGGCGTGCCGTACCCGGAGCTGCTCCAACGGCTGCTGAAGCTGGCGCTGGAGCGGTACTCGCACGAGCACCGGTACCGCCATTAACGCTGCAGGCTGAGTTCCTTCACGACCGCCTTCCCGCCCTCGGGCAGCTCGCTGATCCAGAGCAGGTAGTTGCGGAACTCCTGGCGCGCGGTGTCCAGCTGGATCGCCTGCTTCTCCTTCACGCGCACGTCCGGGCTCACCTTCGTCCAGCGCTCGATCCGGCTCGGCACGCTGTCGGACGCGTACACCGCCGCCGTGTAGCCCGGCGTCGAGGTTACGAGGTCGAGCTGGCGGGCGGCCACGCGGTTGCCGGTGTCGATGTAGAGCCCGACCCCGCGCTTGTTCGAGGCCTCGAAGCCACCCTCGTAGGTCTCGGTGTCCCACTCGGTGGCCGGCAGGCCGTCGATCGCGAACTGGACCTGGCCGGAGGACTCCTCGCCGTCGCCCTCGGGGTCGTAGTCGTCGGCGGCGTCCTGCGACAGCCTCACCGGTGAGAGGCCGGGCGCGCTCGGCGTGGCGGCCGGGCCCGGGCCCTGCTCCGTGCGGGTCGCGAAGTATCCGATCACGCCGCCCGCCAGCACCAGCAGCGCTAGGGTCAGGAACAGCACCCGCTTCGGGTGTCGCAGCCGCTGCGGCGCGAAGTCGGCCGTGTCGCCCGACAGCGTGCGGAGCACGGTGGTCGCCTCGCCGGTCGCCTGCCCGGTGCGGGCGGCCTCGATCGCCAGCACCTCCTCGAGGTCGTGCACCATCGCGTCGACCGTCGCGTATCGGTTCTGGGTCTCCTTGGCGGTGGCGCGCTCGACCACCGCGGCGAGCGTGGCGGAGATCTCCGGGCGGCGGCGCTGGGCGTCGGGCATCGGCTCGCGGACGTGCTTCATGGCCACGGCCACCTGGGTGTCGGCCTTGAACGGCGCCTCGCCTGTGAGCATCTCGTACAGGACGATCCCGAGCGAGTAGATGTCGGACTGCTCGGTCACCTCGTGCCCCAGCGCCTGCTCGGGCGAGACGTAGTCCGTGGTGCCGAGCACCCGGCCTGTGGCGGTGAGCCCCTGCGCCTCCATCGAGCGGGCGATGCCGAAGTCCGTGACCTTGGCGCGGCCGTCCGGGTCGATCAGGACGTTCTGGGGCTTCACGTCGCGGTGGACGAGCTTGTGCGCGTGGGCGCACTCGAGCGCCCGGCCGATCTCGATGGCGTAGGCGATCGCCTCGTCGATCGGGAGGCGGCCGAGGCGGCGGATGCGCTCCTTCAGCGTCTCGCCCTCCACGTACTCGAAGACGATGTAGGGGGCGCCCTCGTCCTCGCCGGCGTCGATGACGGTCACCACATGGGGGTGGTTCAGCTGGGCGACGGCCCGCGCCTCGCGCCGGAAGCGCTCGAGCTGATCGGGGTCGCTCGAGATGTCGCGGTGCATCATCTTGATCGCGACGCGGCGCTCGAGCGTCGGGTCGAACGCTCGGTAGACGCTCGACATCCCGCCCGAGCCGACCTTCTCCTCGAGCCGGAAGCGCTCGCCTATGAGGGTCCCGATCACCGTCATCTATTTTCCGCTCTCTCGTGCCGGTACGCCTGCGCTATCACACCGATCCGGCGTGCCCGGAGTCATGGGCCGCCGAGCCCGCCCTGCGCCGGCTCATCGTTGAGTTCGGCGCCGACCTCTCGATCACCTACGTGATGGGCGGTCTCGCCCGAGAGTACGAGGCGCCGTACGAATCTCGTGTTATGGAGTGGCTCGATCACGCCGATCGCTCCGGGATGCCCTTCGACCCGCGGCTCTGGACGGAGGCGCCGATCCGCTCCACCTACCCGGCCTGCATGGCGGTGAAGGCCGCCGCCGAGCAGGGCCCGGAGGCGGCCGGCCGCTACCTCCGGGCCCTACGCGACGGTCTGATGTGCCTGCGGCGCAAGCTGGACGCGAAGGAGGCGCTCGTCGAGGAGGCGCGCGGCGCGGGGCTCGACGCGGGGCGCTTTCGCATCGACCTCGAGTCGAACGCGATCGTCGAGGCCTTCGGGGCGGACCTCGAGGCCACGCGCGCCCACGCGCGCGAGCTGCCGTTCTTCGTGGTGGGGGACGGTGGGCGCGTGTGCGGTCCCGGCGACCTGCGGGCCGCGCTGGTCGAGGCGGGCGCGCGGCCGGCGGGCGAGCCGAGCCCCGACGTGCCGGGGGCGCTGGGGCGCTTCGGCCGCATGGCGAGCGCCGAGGTGGAGGCGGTCTGCGACCTCCCCGGGCCGCGCGCGAACGCGGAGCTCTGGCGCCTCGCGGCAGAGTGGCGGGTGAGGCCCGTGCGGGTGCTGACCGGGATGCTGTGGGAGCTCGCCTAATCCGTAAGGGATCAGTCTCATGTCCGAGGCGCTACCCGAGCACCATCACGCAAACCCGGAACTCGGGTCAGGCGCTCGTGAACCCCTCGCGGGTGCCGCGCAGGCCGGCGCGGGGCAGCTCGACCACCCCACTCGCCGTGGATGCCCGTCCGATCAACGCCGTGCCGGGATGGCGGCGTCCGAGGATCGAGACGGCCTCGTCGGCGTCGCCGGAGGGGACCACGCAGCAGAAGCCGCAGCCCATGTTGAAGACCTCGTACATCTCGGCGGGCTCCACGCCGCCGCGCTCGGCGACGTCCTCGAAGACCGCCGGCACCGGCAGCGGCTGGTCGATCAGGTAGCCCGCTTGAGCCTCCAGGCGCAGCAGGTTGAGGAAGCCCTCGCCGGTGATGTGGGCGAGCCCCCGCACCTCGACGCCCGAGTCGAGCAGGTCGCGCACCGCCCGCACGTAGATCGCGGTGGGCTCCAGCAGACGCTCGTCGTCGTCGCCGAGCACCCGGCGGGCCAGCGTCAGCCCGTTCGAGTGGATGCCGCTCGACGGGATGCCGACGATCGCGTCGCCGGGCTCGATCACGGTGCCGGTCACGATCGCGTCGAGCTCCACGAGGCCGATGCAGAAGCCGAGCAGGTCGAACCCGTGCGGCGAGGGGTGGCCGCGGATCAGCTCGGGGAGCACGGCGAGCTCGCCGCCCGGGATCTCGACGCCGGCCGCCTCGGCGCCCGCGCGCAGACCGAGCCCGATCTGCTCGAGCGCGGCGGGGTCGGCCTCCTCGACGGCGATGTAGTCGAGCACTGCGATCGGCTTGGCGCCGACGCAGATCACGTCGTTCACGTTCATCGCGATGCAGTCGATGCCGACCGTGTCGAGCCGTCCGAGCCGCTCGGCCACGATCACCTTGGTGCCGACGCCGTCACAGGACAGCGCGAGGCCGCGCCGGTCGTCGAGGCGCACCACGGCGGCGTAGTGACCGGAGGGGAGTACCGAGCGGGAGGGGGTGCCGGTCTCGATGCCGGCGAGCACTGCGACCAGGGCGCCGACGGCCGAGCCGGCCCCGGTCTGGTCGACGCCTGCGCGCGCGTAGGCGGAGTCGCTCACGCCGCCATTGAAGCGGAGATGGGCGTGCCCTGCCGCCAGCTTCGGGCCTCAGCGGCGGCGGCGCAGGGCCAGGGCCACGGCGTCGTCCGCCAGGCCGCCGGACCAGTCGGCGATCTCGTCGTGCACGGCGCTGACCAGATCCTCCGGCGCGAGCGACTGCGCCAGCGAGCCGACGATCCGCGCGAGGCGGCGGGTGCCGTAGGTCTCGCGCCCGCGGCGCGCCTCGATCAGGCCGTCGGTGAAGGCGAAGACGAGGTCGCCCGGTGCCAGCTCGAGCTCGCTCTCGCCGTAGCCGGGCGAGCGATCGATCCCGAGCGGCAGGCCGTGCGGCTCCAGGGTGCGCACGCACGGGCCGGACACGTGAATCGGCGGCAGGTGGCCGGCGCCGGCCCAGCGCAGAAGGCCAGGCGAAAGCACGCCGTAGAAGGCCGTGACGAAGCTGTCCGGCGGGAGGCGTCCCATCAGCATCGCGTTGGCCTGCTCGAGCACGGCGGCGGGCGAGCGCGTGTCCCAGCTGCGCGCCTCGACGAAGAAGCGCACCATGGCCGACAGC
>JBKGUS010000501.1:0-19020 GCA_046462295.1 Thermoleophilaceae bacterium
AGGAGGCGCCCGCTGTCAACGGGCCCCAGCTCTCGCTTTGGTTGGGCGAAGCGAAAGTCCGGACGGCGCCCTCGGCGACGATCGCCGCAGCGCTTCCATAGCGCCCGTTGGGGCGCCGCCCGCGGTCCGGCGACCACAAAGAAAGCCCGGCGATTGCGGGGCTTTCTCGCCTATGGGCGCGGCTGGGTTCGAACCAGCGACCTCTCGCGTGTGAGGCGAGCGCTCTCCCGCTGAGCTACGCGCCCGGGAGAGTGGTCAAGTGTAGAGCGGCAACAAGGGCGTCCGGGTCAAGCCGCGAGCTCCTCGGGCAGGCCGAAGGCGCGTACGAGCGCCGGTTCGCGGAAGGAGGTGACTTCTGCGATCAGCTCGCCGCGGAGCGCCAGGACCTCGAGCGCGATCGGGTGGTAGCGGTTTGTCTCCGGGTTGCGCTTGTAGACGCCGAGTGCGACCTGCCCGTTCGCGCGGGTCGGCACGAACCGCAGCCCGGTCGGCCGCTCGTCCGGAAACAGCCAGGATTCCGACAGCTGGTCGCGTCCGCGGTACCAAGTCGCGTACGGCGGCATCGAGAACACGGCATCGTCGGCGAGGTGCGCGAGGATCGCTTCGATCTCGCCGCGCTCGAACGCGTCGATCACCTCGCCGACCAACTCGCGCAGCCGCGCCGGGCCGAGCGCGCGCATGTGCTCCTGCTGGCTGCGGTCGGGCAGCCGGGCCTCGATCGTCTCGCGGGCGCGCTGCAGCGCGCTGTTGACCGCGGTCCGGGTCGTCGCGAGCATCTTCGCGATCTCCTCCGGCGAGAAGCTCAGCACGTCGCGCAGCACGAACACGGCGCGCTGCCGAGGGGGCAGGTGCTGGAGCGCCGCGACGAACGCGAGCTCGAGCGCTTCGCGCTGCTCGTAGCGCGCCTCCGGCTCGGCGAGGTCGCCCTCGACCGGCTCGTCGGGACACGGCTGCACCCAGAGCGGCGGGGCGAGCGGCTCCTCGAGCCCCTCGCGACGTCGGTCCCCATGGTCAATCGGCAGCACGCGTCGGCGCCGCGCAGCCGCGTCGAGGCAGACGTTGAGTGCGATCCGGTACAGCCAGGTCCGGATTGCGCTGCGGCCGTCGAATCGCGGCAGCGCCCGCCAGGCCCGGAGGAGCGCTTCCTGGACGGCGTCGTCGCCGTCGTAGGGGGAGCCGAGCATCCGGTAGCAGAGGCGGTGGATGTCGGCGCGATGGGGAGCGACGAGCGCATCGAACGCACGAACATCGCCGTGCTGCGCCGCGGACAGCAGGCGCGCCTCAGCGGCGTATGCGCGGGGAATCAGCATTCCCACCTATTAGACCGCCCGCAGGGGGCGCCGTCATCGGTGCAATCGGGTGAGACCCGCTTTGAAGGACCTCGACTTACTGCTAGTGAACGGCGACGAGCGCCGCGACCGGAGCCGCGACGCCCGTCAACCTACCCCAGGAGAGGAGGGGAGATGTCCTGGGATCCCTGCGCCTAGCCGCGACCCCGACCGCGCCGGGCGCCCTTCGCGACGGTGGAGAACGCATACACCGTGGTCGTCTCGTAGGTCTCCCCCGGACGCAACACAGTCGAGGGGAAGTTCGGCTTGTTCGGCGAATCCGGGAAGTGCTGGGTCTCGAGGCATAGCCCGTCGGTCTGGCGGTACTGCCGGCCGCTCGTGCCGTACAGGGTTCCATCGAGGAAGTTGCCCGAGTAGAACTGCACCCCGGGCTCCTCGGTGAGCACCGTGAGCACCCGTCCGCTGGACCGATCGACCAGCTTCGCGGCCTTGTTCAAACCAGCGCCCTGCTTGGGGTTGAGGACGAAGTTGTGGTCGTAGCCGCGACCGAACACGAGCTGCGGGTGGTCGCCCCGGATGCGCTCACCGATCGCGTGGAAGGAACGGAAGTCGAACGGGGTGCCCGCGACCGGCGCCAGCTCGCCCGTCGGTATCAGCGTCTCGTCGACCGGCGTGTAGCGGTTGGCGTTGAGCTTGAGCAGGTGGCCTTCGATCGTCCCGGAGCCCTCGCCCGCCAGGTTGAAGTAGGCGTGGTTGGTCAGGTTCACGACCGTGGGCTTGTCGGTAGTGGCGCTGTAGTCCATCCGCAACCTGTTGCGGTTGTCGAGCGAGTAGACGACGGTGACCGGCAGGTTGCCGGGGAAGCCGCCCTCGCCGTCCGGGCTCGTGCGGGTCAGCTTGACGCCGACGGTCTTTGCGGTCTTGAACGACTCCGCCGCCCAGACCTGCTTGTCGAAGCCCTTGAAGCCGCCGTGCAGGGTGTTGGGTCCGTTGTTGGCGTCGAGGTTGTACGTCACGCCGTCGAGCGTGAACTTCGCGCCTCCGATGCGGTTGCCATACCGGCCGATGATGGCGCCGAAGTACGGGTTCGACTTCAGGTAGGCCTCGCTCGTGTAGCCCTCGATGTCATTGAAGCCGAGCGTGACGTTGTCCTTCTGCCCGCGGCGATCGGGCACGACGAGCTTCTGGATGATCCCGCCGTAGGTGATGATCGCGACCGACATGCCGCGTGCGTTGCGAAGCGTGTAGCGGTCGATCGCAGTCCCGCCCATGCTGGGCGGAAGGTTGCCGAAGCTCGACTTGGTGACGCTCAGCTCACCTGTCGACTTCGGCTTGGCACCGGCGGGCGCGACGAGCGCCCCGGTCACCACCGCCCAGCACAGGGCGACGACGAGGAACCGCATTGGGTTCGGCATGACTCCTCCTGCCTTTGTGGGAGGTACGGGACAGCGGCGGCACTCATCCTCAGGCCACCGCGAACTCCAGGCCGGCCAGCTCGCTGAACGCGCGCCACGCTTGCGCCTGCCGGCCAGGGTTGAGGACCTGGTGGTGCGGCCCGCCGGCGCGCAGCCAGGCGTCCATGCAGGCACGCACCCCGGTGTCCGGCCGAAAGTGGCCGTACGGCATCTCCAGGTGGGGCAGCTCGGCGGTGTCGAGCACCTCCCCCTCCGAGACGAGCAGCCGGAAGCGCTCGCCGCCGAGCGAGATCAGCGTGGCGAGCGTTGCCGGCCCGGTCTTGTACTGGAAGAGGAACGTCGGCGGGTCGTCGAGGCCGCCGATGCCGAGCGGACGCTTGATGAGCCGCACGGGCCGGTCCTCGCGCGCGAGGCGCCAGTTGCCCTCGCCCATGTGGCTCATCAGGATCGAGTCCGAGGGGAAATCCATGGCGTACATCTCGGTGAACTGGGTCTCACCGAGGAGCGTCTGCGCGGCCGACATCAGCGCCGCCGTGAGAGCATCTCCCTCGGCCCCGTAGCCGTAGCCCTTGGCCATCAGGCTGGACGCCGCCGCGAGCGGCAGCCGCCCGAAGCGCCCGTCCTCGGCGATCGCGCCGAAGTGGGTCGAGTAGGCGCCGTAGCCGCCCGCGCGCAGGACGCGCTCCGCGCCGAGCTGCATGCGCGCGTGGTCCCAGCGCTCATCGCCGCTCAGACGAGGGTCGATCTCGAACTGGGCATCCTCGGCGGCGATCAGCGCAGCGACATCGTCGTCGGACACCTCCGCCGCGGCGCGGTGGAGCGCCCCCGGCGCGAGGGCGTCGACCTGCGGCCCCAGCGCACGCAGCAGCGCGTGCTCGTCGAAGCGGATGTCCCCCATGCCGTTCATGGCGTAGCCGAACACGGCGACCTTGAGCTCGCGCCAGCGTGTGACCGCCGCCGCCGCGCGCGCCCAGCGGCCGATGGCCTCCCGGAACGAGTCGGCGCGCCAGTCGTCGGTGACTACCGAGAAGGCCCGCCCGGCGCGGACCATCGCGTTCGCGGTGTCCTGCGCTCCGTGGATGCCCTGGTTGTAGGTCAGATCCCCCATGTCCCAGTCCGGCGTGACCTGGGGGACCGGCTGGATGTTGGCGAGGCAGAGCGGCAGGCGTGTCTGCGCAAGCGCGCGCGCCACGCGCATCGCGGGTCCGTAGGTGAGCATCACCACGAGGAGCCCGTCGACATCGCGGCTCTCGAGCTCCCGGACCCTGCGCTCGATGCCTTCGCGGTCCTTGACCGGAGCGCCGGCATCCACGTCGGCGACGCCGGCCAGCGCCGCGGCCACCTCCTCCGCGTACGCCGCCTGGCGCTCGGTGATCCCCGGCAGCATCTCGTCGTAGAGGTCCTGCATGACCCCGAGCATCCCGACGCGCGGCTTCGTGGTTTCCGGGGGTGCGATCTCCAGGGGTTGGGTCTCAGTGCTGGCCATAGACCTTCTGGTAGCGGTGGTAGAGGGCGTCGATGCTGTCCGGATCGAGCGGCTCGAGCGGTCCCATGGACCGCGCGACGTGGACGACCCGTGCCGCCTCCTCGCACATGACGGCGGACTTGACCGCCTCGCGGGGTCCCTCGCCGAGCGCGAACACGCCGTGCGCGCGCATCAGGACGGCGCTCGAGCGGCGGCCGGCGAGCGTCTCGACGACGCCGCGGCCAATCTCCTCGTCGCCGATGAGGGCGAACGGACCGACCGGGATCTCGCCGCCGAACTCGTCGGCGATGGCGGTCATGACGCAGGGGATCGGCTCACCACGTATGGCCCACGCGGTGGCGTAGGCGCTGTGGGTGTGGACGATCCCGCCGACGTCCGGCAGGTGGCGGTAGATGTAACCGTGGCTGGCGGCGTCGCTCGAGGGCGTCAGCGACCCGTCGACGGCGTTGCCGTCCAGGTCGCAGACGACCATGGCGTCCGGCGTGAGCTGTTCGTAGGGAACGCCGCTCGGCTTGATCACCATGAGCTCATCGCCCTGCACGCGCGCCGACACGTTCCCGCTCGTCCAGACGACCAGCCCGTTGCGCGGCAGCTCGCCGTGTAGGTCGCAGACCTCCTGGCGGATGACGTCCAGATCAACCACGGGCCAGCTCTCGGGGGGCGCGAGGCCCGAAGCAGCCGGCTCGGCCGGCTGCGCAGGGTGTGGTGTCCCGGAGGCGATGCATCACGTCGTCAGCCCCGCGCCCGAAGTGGTCGTGCAGGCGCACGTAGTGCTCGTAGAGCACGTCGTAGAGGTCGGCGCGCTGCTCGTCAGGCTCGTACGCGTCGCGGATGACCTTCCCCATCGCCGCGGCGGCCGCGCGGATGTCGGAATGGACACCGGCGGCGACCGCCGCGTGCATCGCCGCGCCGAGCGCCGGGCCCTGGTCGGAGCCGATCACATGCAGCGGCATGCGCGTGACATCGGCGTAGATCTGCATGATCACGGGGTTCTTGATCAGACCGCCGGCGGCGAACAGCTCACGGACCGGCAACCCGGCGTCCGCGAACGCGTCGAGGATCGTGCGCGTGCCGAACGCGGTCGCCTCGATGAGCGCGCGGTAGAGATCCTCGGCCCTGGTCGCGAGCGTCAGCCCGACGATCAGCCCGCTGAGCTCGTGATCGACCAGCACGGAGCGGTTGCCGTTGTTCCAGTCGAGCGCCAGCAGGCCGTGGGCGCCGACGTCCTGGGCGCCCGCCAACTCGGAGAGGTAGCCGTGCACGTCCAGCCCGCGCGCGCGTGCCTCCTCGTGGTAGCGAGGCGGCACCGCCTGCTCGACGAGCCAGCCGAAGATGTCCCCGACCCCGGTCTGGCCCGCCTCGTAGCCGAACAGACCGGGGACGATGCCGTCGCGCACCACGCCGCACATGCCCGGCACCTCGGCCAGGTGCTCGCCGTTCATGACGTGGCACGTGGAGGTGCCCATGATCATGAGCATCTGGCCGGGGTCGATCGCTCGCGCCGCTGGCGCGGTCACGTGAGCGTCGACGTTGCCGACGGCCACCGCGATGCCCTCCGGCAGGCCGGTCCACTCCGCGGCCTGCGCGGTCAGGCCCCCGGCGCGCGCACCCAGGGGCGAGAGCGGGCCGGCGAGCTTTGCGGTGACGAAGTCGGTGAAGCGCTCATCGAGCCCGCGCAGGTAGTCCTCGGACGGATAGGCCCCGTCTTGGTGGATGGCCTTGTAGCCGGCCGTACAGGTGTTGCGCGTCTCGCGCCCGCACAGCTGCCACACGATCCAGTCGGCCGCCTCGATCCAGCGGTCCATGCGCTCGTAGAGCTCGGGATCCTCCTCGAGCACCTGGAGCGCCTTGGCGAACTCCCACTCCGAGGAGATGCGGCCACCGTAGCGCGCCAGCCAACGTTCGCCGCGCTCCTCGGCCACGGCGTTGATCCGGTCCGCCTGGCGCTGTGCCGCGTGGTGCTTCCAGAGCTTGACATAGGCGTGCG
This sequence comes from Thermoleophilaceae bacterium, assembly GCA_046462295.1. Taxonomy (GTDB): domain Bacteria; phylum Actinomycetota; class Thermoleophilia; order Solirubrobacterales; family Thermoleophilaceae; genus JACVRW01. The sequence goes on from JBKGUS010000501.1 coordinate 6,178, forward strand.
GACGGTCCTCGAAGCCGGGCGCCTGGCAGAGCGGGGTGCCGTCCGCCAACACCGGCATCGGGGAGCTGGCCGTGAAGTCGGTGCCGATCCCCACCACGTGGTGCGGCGAGACGCCGGCCGCGCGCACCGCCGCCGGCACCGCCCTCCTCAGCGCCTCGACGTAGTCGGCTGGATCCTGGAGCGCCCACTGCGGCGGCAACTCGGCACGGGTCGCGGCCAGGGTGCGATCCATGACGCCGTGGGCGTACTCGTGCACCGCCGAGCCGAGCTCCGTGCCGTCGTTCGCGTCGATCACAACCGCCCGCGCGGACAACGTCCCGAAGTCGACCCCGACGACGTAGCTCACCGTGACGCGGTCCCTTGCCCGTTGGCCGCCATGCGGGCGCGCCGGTACTCGCTGACCACCAGCTCGGTCAGCTCCTCGACCGAGGTCTCCGCCGTCGGCTTGTCGAAGGCGATCGCGCCGTCCTGAATCAGGTTCACGCGGTCGCAACTCGCCAGTACGTGCACGTAGTTGTGGAGCACCATGATGATCGAGACCTCGCCGGAGTCCTTCAGGCGCTGGATCAGGTCGAGGATGCGAGCGCCCTCCTTGGCCCCCATCGCCGCGAGCGGCTCGTCGAGTAGCAGGATGTCGGCCGCCGAATGCACCGTGCGAGCGACCGCGATCGCCTGCCGCTGACCGCCGGAGAGGCGCGCCACTGGGGCGTTCAGGCTCGGGATGTCGATGCCGATCTGGTCGAGTGCCGCGCGCGTCCCGGCGCGCATCGCCCGGTTCGCGAGGAAGGGGAGAGGGCGGTGCACCCGCTCCCGGCGCAGGAACATGTTCTGGAAGACCGACAGCTCGTCGATCAGAGCCAGGTCCTGGTAGACCGTGTCGATCCCCAGCGAGCGCGCGTGGTCCACGCTCTTCGGCTCGTAAGGCTCGCCACGCAGGAACATGCGGCCGCCGTCGGGCTTTTGGTAGCCGCAGATGATCTTCATCAGCGTGGACTTCCCCGCGCCGTTGTCGCCGAGGAGCCCCAGCACCTCGCCCTTGCGGAGGCGGAGGTTCACGTCGCGGAGCGCGACCACGGGCCCGAAGCTCTTCGTGATGTGCTCGACCTGGAGCACGTCGTCGGGAGCCCCGTCCGGCTCCAGCACGCCCGCCCCGGCAGGCGCCTGCTCAGCCACCTGTCTCTCCCTTCCGAACCCGGCCCACGTAGGTGTTGGCGGCCATCGCGATGATGATCGCCAGCCCCAGGTAGAAGTTCAGGTAGTCGGCGTTGACCCCCTCGATGATCAGGCCGTCGTTGAGCACGCCGAGCAGCAGCGCGCCGATCAGCGCACCCACCACCGTGCCCGAGCCGCCGGCCAGGAGCGTGCCGCCGATCACCGCCGCCGCGATCCCGCCGAACAGCACGTCGTTGGCGCCCGACGGGTCGGGCTGGACCGACGTGGTGCGGACGGCCTCGAGCACGCCCACGAGCCCCGCGCAGACGGCGCACAGGATGAAGTTGCGGATGATCACGAGCCGGACCTTGATGCCCGCCTCGGCGGCGCCGATTCGGTTGCTCCCCACGGCCACTGTGTAGACCCCCCAGCGGGTGTAGCTGAGCACCAGCTGCAGGACGATCACGATCGCGACCGCCCAGATCAGCTCCGAGTAGGTGCTGCCCCCGAAGACGTTCGAGAACGTGGTGGCCTCGCCGAGCACGTCCGTTCCGGGCGTCTGCACCGGCTGTGCGTTGGAGATGATCAGCGTGAAACCCGTGAGCGTGAGCAGCATGCCGAGCGTCGTGATGAACGAGTTGATCCCGATCACCGTGGTGAAGAACCCGTTGACGAGCCCGACCAGGATGCACATGACCATCGCCAGGAGCAGCGCCACCATGAGGGGCAGCCCGGCTTCGTGGAACTCGTAGAAGATGAACGGCGTGAAGAGGTAGACCGCCCCGATCGACAGATCGATCTCGCCGTTGATCATGAGGAGGACCTCGCCGGCCGCGAGGATCGCGAACGGGGCGAAGTAGGGGAGCAGCGTCTTGAAGTTGTCCCAGGTGAGGAAGGCGTCCGTGGTCGCGGCGAAGTACGCCGCGACCAGGAGCGTGATGACGATGACGCTGGCCTCTCGCAGCGTCAGCAGGCGTCTCCCGAGCCCGACTGCGCCGGAGCCGACCCCCCGGCCGCGCGGTTCCCCGCGGCGCGGCCGGGTACCCGCCGAAGCGGCGGCGTCGGTAGCGCTCTCGGCCGGCACGGCTAGGACTCGGTCACTCCGGGTGACTCCGAGTTGCCCTCATAGCGGGACTTGGTCGTCACGTACGGCACGACCGTCTCCTTGTCGAGGAACTTCAGCCCGGTGTTGACGTCCGACACGCCCGTGAGCGTCTTCGACGCCTTGTACATGAACAGCTCGAGCACCGGCAGGAAGCCCTGCAGGTAGGGCTGCTGGTCGATCGTGAAATCGATCTGGTCGTCGGCGAGCAGGTTCATGGTCGGCTCGAGCAGGTCGTAGCCGCCGCCCTTCACGTCCTGATCGCGCAGGTTGTACTTCTTGATCACCTGCGCCACCGCCTGGGTGCTGCCGGCATCCACTGCGAACATGCCCTTGACGTCCTTGTGGCCGACGTAATAGGCGTCGACGGTCGAGAGCTCCTTGGGCAGCGCCGCGCCCGTGGCGATCACGTCGTGCTTGATCGCGGCGCCGGACTTCTTGATCGCGTCGATCGCTCCGTCGATGCGCGGCTGGATGTTCAGCGACCCCGGCGTGGCGATGAACAGGGCCACATCGCCCTCGCCCACGAGGTCGACGATCCGCTTGCCCATCTCCTGGCCGGACAGGAACAGGTCCTGGCCGATGTAGGACAGCCGCTCGTTGGGCGCGTCCGCGTTGTAGCCCACGACCGGGATGTCGGCCTCGAGCGCCCGCTGGACGGGCTCGTTGAACGCCTTGAGGTCGACGAGCGCGACCGCGATCCCGTCCACCTTCGAGCTGATCGCGCTGTTGAACGCGTTGACCATCTCGTTGACGTTCGAGCTCTCGGAGCCGGTCCACTGGTAGCTGCAATTCAGCAGCTTGCAGGCGTCCTCGGCGCCATACCGGGTGGGCACGAAGAAGGGGTTCGTCGTTACGTGGTTGACGAAGACGAACCGCATCTCCTTCTGCTCGCCGAAGACGTTGCTAGCGCCCTCGCCCTGGGCGCTGGCGCCGTCGTCGTCGTCGCCGCCCAAGTCGCAGGCGGCCATAACGTAGGCGGCGAGGCCGGCGGCGCCACCCGTCAGGGCCGTACGGCGGGTGACCTCACGCCAGCTCTTCTGCGGGCCCGGCTCCTTCGGGGAGTCCGCCCTCTCGAGGCGTACGAGCGCATCGCCTGTCGCGTCTTGATCTGACACCGTCGCTGCTCCTCCTTGTGCGTGCCTACGACCGGTCGGACCACCCGTGGCCCCTCCTGCGACCGGCGCTTGTTAGCGTTCACACGGCCGGGGTTGGAGGCGACGTTAACGCTCACATCCTGTCGTGTCAAGAGCATTTCAGGCGGCATGTAGACTGAACATGAGCGTTAACACAGAGCAGAACTAAGCCAGGAAAGCCGAGCTCACCTTGAGCCAAATCGAACCGCCTCCTACCGGACGCACCCGTCAGCGCCGCGGTCCCGTCATGGCGGATGTCGCGCGGGTCGCCGGCGTCTCCCACCAGACCGTGTCGCGCGTGCTGAACGGGTCCGACAGCGTGCGTCCGGAGACGAAGGAGCGCGTGCTGCGTGCCATGCGCGAACTGGACTACCGCCCCAACTCGCTTGCTCGCGCCCTCGTCACAGGTCGCTCATGGACGCTCGGCGTGGTCAGCTTCGACACCACGCTGTACGGGCCGGCGTCGACACTGTTCGGGATCGAGCGCGCCGCCCACACCCAGGGCTACTTCGTGAGCATCGTCAGCGTCACCTCGCTCGATCGCGACTCGGTGCTGGGCGCCGTGGCGCAGCTGCGCGGGCAGGGAGTCGACGGGATCCTCCTCATCACGCCGCAGGAAGGCGCCGTGGAGGCCGTGCTGCACATCCCGCGCGACATGCCGGTGGTGGCGGTGGAGGCCGGACCGGAGGAGTCGGTGCCGGTGGTCACGGTCGATCAGGTGGCCGGCGCCGCGACCGCCACGCGGCACCTGCTCGAGCTCGGCCATCGCACCGTATGGCACGTTGCCGGTCCGTCGGACTGGCTCGAGGCCCGGCAGCGCATCGATGGTTGGATGGCGGCGCTGGAGGAGGCAGGTGCGGATCCCCCTCCGCTGCTCTCGGGCGACTGGAGCGCTCGCTCGGGCTACGAGCTCGGCAAGCGGCTCGCGACCGTCCGCGACGTCACCGCGATCTTCGCCGCCAACGACCAGATGGCGCTCGGCATCCTGCGCGCGCTGTACGAGGCCGGCCGCGAGGTGCCGCGAGATCTCAGCATCGTCGGCTTCGACGACATCCCCGAAGCCCAGTTCTTCACGCCGCCGCTGACCACGGTGCACCAGGACTTCAACGAGGTGGGGCGCCAGAGCCTGATGCTGCTGCTCGACGAGATCGGCGCCCCCACCCGTTCGTCCTCGCGCGTGGTCGTTCCGCCCAGGCTGAAGGTCCGCGAGAGCACCGCGCCGCCCCGCCACGGCGTGGGTGGCGCCGAAAGGAGTGATGCGAGAGGTGGCCATGGCTGATACGGCGGGTGCCGGAAACCGCGCCCGGCTCGTCTTCGGAACGGTCGACCTTCCGGACACCTCGCTTGCCCCACGGCTGTTCGATCGTTTCTACGGGGGTGGGGGGCGCGCGCTCGATGTCGCCAACGTCTATCGCGACGGTGAGTCGGCCCGTGCCACGGGAAAGTGGCTGCGCGCACGCTCGCACGAGGGCGTGGTCGTGTTCGCGAAGGGCTGTCATCCGCCGCACTCCCGCCCGGAGCTGGTCGCCGCCGAGGTCGAGGAGGCGCGCCGGCTGCTCGGGCTCGACCGGATCGACGTCTTCATCCTGCATCGGGACGACCTGTCGCGGCCAGTCGTTGACTGGGCGGATGCCCTGCTCGAGCAGGTGCGCGCCGGCACTATCGGCGGCTTCGGCGTGTCGAACTGGACGGTTGCGCGTCTGCGCGAGATGCGCGGCTACTTGGACGGCATCGGGGCGGACCATCCACTCGTCTTCAGCAACCACTTCTCGCTGGCGCAGATGGTGTCGGCGCCCTGGCCGGGCTGCCTGGCGGTCTCGAAGGAGGAGCTTCTCGCGCTCGGCGACCTGGACGTCAAGGTGCTCACCTGGTCGAGCCTCGCAACGGGGTACTTCGCCGGGCGCGAGACCCCGAGCTGGGACAGCCCCGCCAATCGGGAGCGCCGCGACCGCGCCGCTGCCTTGGCCGAGGAGCTCGGCACCACCACGCCGGCGGTCGCGCTCGCCTACGTGTTCCACCAGCCCGAATACGTGCGGCCCGCCGTCGGCACGCGCTCCGAGACGCACCTCGACCAGGCGCTCGCCGCCGCCGACCTTCGGCTGAGCGTCGACCAGCTGGCGTGGCTCGAGCAGGGGGTCCGGCAGCCGGCGTGACGGCCTCGACGTAGGCTCGGAAAATGCTTTCGGCGGAGCGGCGGCCCGGTCGAGCGCCTCGCGATACTCCCGTCATCGAGGCGGTGCGGCATTCCTACGGCGAGCGGCGGGATCAGTTCGGGGAGCTCACGCGGCCCGAGGGGACCGAGGCGCCCTGGCCCGTCGCCGTACTGATCCACGGCGGCTACTGGCGCGCGAAGTACGACCTCCGCCTCCAGGACCCGCTCGTCCCGGAGCTTGCGGGCCGCGGCTGGGCCGTCTGGAACCTCGAGTACCGCCGCCTCGGCTGGCGCAGCGGGGGCGGCTGGCCCGCCACGTTCGAGGACGTAGCGGCCGGCGTCGACCATCTCGGCCGGCTGGATGCTCCGCTCGACCTCGCGCGCGTGGTGGTGATCGGCCATTCGGCCGGGGGTCACCTCGCGCTCTGGGTCGCCTCGAGGCGCGGCCTCCCCGCCGGTTCGCCCGGCGCCGAGCCCGCCGTGCGGCCGGCCGCCACCGTCGCTCAGGCCGGAGTGGCCGACCTTCGCGAGGCGGCCCGGCTCAACCTGTCGCGCGGCGCCGCCCCGAGCCTGCTCGGCGGGCCGCCCGGCAAGCTGCCCCGCCGCTACGACGTCGCCTCCCCGATCGAGCGTGTCCCGCTCGGCGTTCCGCAGCTCCTGGTCCACGGCGACGCGGACGACGCCGTGCCGCTCGACCTCTCCCGCCGCTACGCCCAGCGCGCCCGCGCGGCCGGCGATCCCTGCGAGCTCGTGGAGCTCCCGGGCTGCGGGCACTTCGAGCATCTGGACCCGAGCAGTCATGCTTGGGGCGTCGTGACCGACTGGCTGGAGCACCCTTGATCGACCGCGCCCACGCGGAGCGACTCGACGCCGCCGATCCGCTCGCCTCCTTCCGCGAGCGCTTCGTGATCGACGACCCAGACCTGCTCTACCTCGACGGCAACTCACTCGGCCGCCTCCCGATCGCCACCCGCGAGCGCCTGCGGGCAGCGGTCGATCAGTGGGGCTCCGAGCTCGTCTCCGGCTGGCACGAGTGGATCGAGCTGCCGGAGCGCGCCGGCGACCTCCTCGCCAGCGAGGTCCTCGGCGCCCGGCCGGGCGAGGTGATCGCCACCGACTCCACCACGGTCAACCTGTTCAAGCTCGCGTCGGCGGTGCTCGACACCCGCCCCGGCGACGTGGTCACCGACACCGGGAACTTCCCAACCGACCGCTACGTGCTCGAGGGGGTGGCGCGGCGACACGGCCGCGAGCTGCGCCTGTTCGAGCCCGACCTGATCGACGGACCCCTGCCCGGGGACGTCGAGGCGGCCTGCTCGGGCGGGGAAGTGGCGCTCGTGTCGCTCTCCCACGTCGCCTACCGCTCGGGCGCGCTGGCCGACATGGAGGCGATCGGCGAAGCCACGTCGGCGCCGGTGCTGTGGGACGTCTCCCACTCCGCCGGTGCGGTGCCGATCGAGCTCGAGCGGCGCGGGATCGAGCTCGCCGTGGGCTGCACCTACAAGTACCTGAACGCCGGCCCCGGCGCGCCGGCCTTCCTGTACGTGCGCGAAGAGATGCAGCAGTCGCTGCGCACCCCGATCCAGGGCTGGTTCGGGCAACGGGACCAGTTCGAGATGGACCGCGCCTACGACCCGGAGCCGAGCGTCCGCGGTTTCCTCGCGGGCACGCCTCCGATCTTCGGTCTGGTGGCCGTCGAGGGGGGCGCGCGCCTGATCGGTGAGGCGGGGATCGACGCCCTCCGCGACAAGGTGGCCGCCCTGACGGAGCTCGCGGTCGAGCTGCACGACGAACATCTGGCACCGCTCGGCTTCGAGCTGGCCAGCCCGCGCGACCCGGCCCGCCGCGGGGGCCACGTGAGCCTCGCCCACGCCGAGGCGTGGCCGATCTGCCGCGCCCTGATCGAGCGCGCGCGGGTGGTCCCGGACTTCCGCGGACCGGACTCGATCCGCCTCGGGCTGCCGCCTCTGTATACGCGCTTCACGGATGTCTACGACGCCCTCGCGCGGCTGCGCAGCCTCGTGGAGCGAGGCGAGCACAAGCTCGTCCATGCGTCCAGGTTGCGAGTGACCTAGCGTCATCCCCGCACGGGATCGGCGACTCGAGGCTGACTGGTTTCCGTGCGGCGAGGTACACGCGCGCGCGTGAGGGAAAGTAGCGCGCAGATGCCGGCCGGGACTCGCATGCCTTCACTCGTGGGCCGCACCCCTCGCCTGATGGCGATGGGCGTGGCGGCCGCGTGCTGGCTCGCGGTTCCGGCGGGAGCGTCAGCACAGCAGGATCCAGTCCTCGACGTATCGGGGCTGACGACCGCCGCGACTGGTGCCGCGGCCGCCACGGGGTCGGCGGTTGAGGACACGGTCACGGCGGCGGCGCCGCTCGCAGGGCCGGCCCAGGACGCGGTCAAGCAGGTGGCCGGCACGGTCACGCGAGTCACGGGGCCGGAGCGCCCGGTGGCGCGGGTCGGGGCGAGCACGGCGGATGCCGGCGGGACGGCGGTGGAGCGGGCGACCAGGCCGGCGGCGCCAGCTGCGGGCGTCGCCGATCGGGTCGCTTCCGGGGCGCGGCGGGCGGTGGGCGACACACTGCCCGGCGCGACCGCCGTCGACGAGGCGCTCCAGGGCGCGGCCGGGACCGCTCGTGGCGCGCTACGGGACAACGGGACGGCGGGCGCCGCTACGGGGCAGGGGTCGCCCCGTATCGCGCGCCTGTCGGGCCGAGCGGGCGCCGGCGAGAGCTCGCGGGCGTCACAGCTGCGACTGCCTGGAACGGTGGCCTCCGAGCGTCCCGGCGCGACCCTCCCGGGCAAGTCCGTCTCCCCGATCTTCACTCCGCTCATTCCCGGCCCGCCGATCGGCCTGCCGAGCGCGCCCGCGGCGGGAGGCGACACCGGCTCCGCAGCGGCGGCGGGTTCCGGTGCGCTCGAGCTTCCCACGAACCCCGCGCCCGTTTCCGGCACCGGCGGCGGATCGTCCGCCGCGGGCGCATCTGTGAGCTTCTCTCTCGGCGGGCTGGCGCTCCTGCTGGCCACGCTGTCCCTCGCGGGGCCGGCGCTTCGCCGGCGCCTCCCACGCCAGCCGGTCGTCGGCTGGCCGGCGGCCTTCGTCCCGCTGCTCGAGCGACCGGGCTAGCACAGCCGGGTCAAGGCCGCGAGCCGGCAGCTCGCGGCCCCCAGCTCGAAGCAACGCTACGAAGGAGTCAATGATGAGACGCAGTGCGACTGCGCTGTGGGCGATCCTGTTCGCCTGCGCGCTGACGGCCGGACCGGCCGCCGCACAGGACGCGCCTCAGACCGTGGACGACTCGGCCCTCGGGGCCCAGGTCGGACCGGTCCAGGTGAACGCCCCGGTGCGGGTGGCCAGTGACGGAGACAACGAACAACCCTCGGCGTCGATCGCGGGACCCCAGACCGCGACCGACTCGGCCGGATCGGCTCAGGTCAGCGCGGTCGAGGTGCACGCGCCCGTGCGGGTGCTGAGCGACGGGGAGAACGGCTCTGCGGGCGGCGGCTCTGCGGGCGGGAGCTCGGCGAGTGGCAGCCAGACCGTGGACGACTCGGTCGGATCGGCCCAGGTCGGCTCGGCTGACGTCGATGCACCGGTGCGGGTGCTCAGCGACGGCGACAACGGGACGCCGGGCGGCGGTTCCGGTGCCGGTTCCGGCTCGGCCGGTGGTCGGCAGTCCGTGACGGATTCGCTGGGTGCGGCTCAGGTTGGCTCTGCGCGGATCGATGCGCCCGTGCGGGTGCTGAGCGACGGCGACAACGGGGCGCCGGCCACCTCCGGGCAGGGTGCCGGAGGCGGTGGCACACAGCAGGTGAACGACTCGGCCGGCACGGCCCAGGTCGAGCCCGCAAACGTCAATGCCCCCATCCGGATCGCAAGCGACGGGGACGACCCTGCGGCTGGGCCGTCCCCGCCCGGCGGCGACACGTCCGGGTCCGGCGATCCGGGGCCCGGTGGGGGCGGCGACAACCCCGGCGGTGGGGGTGATCCGTCCGGCTCGGGCGGTGAGAACCCCGGTTCCGGCGGGGGCGTTCCAGGGACCGAGGGCCTCGATGGCGACAGGCGAGGCCCCGGCGAGGGGTCCGATGGCGATGACCGGGGGACCGGCGGCGGCCAGGAGCTCGTCTTCGACGAGGACACGTCGTCCGGCCCCCGGCGCGTCGCGGACGTCCTCGCGGGCGGAGACGGCGGCGCGGGCAAAGGGGACGTGCCCGCCGGCTCCGTCCGTGTCCTGGGCGCACAGGCGGGCAGCCTCCCCGTGACGGGGCTCGGGCTGCTCGCGACGTTCGTCCTGGGCCTCGTGCTCATGGCGAACGGAACGGCCCTCCGCATGGCGGGGCGCGAGCCGAGGTGACAGGGGCCGCGGACGCGCGGCTCGGCTCGACGGCCGAGGTGGCCAGGCGCGCGGGATCCGGGAGGCCTCCCGCGCGCCGGCCGCCCGGCGGCTAGTCCGACCCCCGACCGGAAGGAGGCGAAGGGAGAGAAGAGGGCTACAGGGCGACGATCGCGTCGATTTCCACGTCGGCGCCCTTCGGCAGCGCCGCGGCGGCGATCGCCACGCGGGCGGGCGGATCTGCGCCGTCGAAGAACTCGGCGTAGACCTCGTTGACGCGCGCGAAGTCGCCCATGTCGCCCAGGTACACCGTGCAGCGCACGGCATTCGACAGCGAAGCGCCCGCGGCCTCGCAGACCGCCTCGAGGTTCTGAAGGCAGCGCCGCGCCTGGCCCTCGATGTCCTCCTTGACCAGCTCGCCGCTGGACGGATCGAGCGGGATCTGACCCGAGCAGAAGAGGAGGTCGGCGACCCTCATCCCCTGGGAGTAGGGGCCGATGGCGGCTGGGGCGGACTCGGTCGAGACGGCGGTGCGATCGGGCATGGCTCAGACTCTATGGAGTGGAGCCACGAGTTTGGCCGGCGAGGCCGGAGGACATCGAGTCAGTCAGCACCCTGATCACCGCCTTCCGGGACTGGTGGGGAAAGGACGAGCCGACGCTTGAGCGGATCCGCTCGACCACGGCCGTGCTGCTCGAGGACCCGGCCACCGAGTTCCTGCTCGCGGCGCCCGACGGCGACCAGCCCGCCGCCGGCGTATGCCAGCTCCGCTACCGGCTGAGCGTCTGGACCGGCAGCGACGACTGCTGGCTCGAGGATCTCTACGTGGACGAGAGCGCGCGCGGCACCGGGCTCGGGCGGGCCCTTGTGAACGCCGCCTTCGAGCGGGCGAGGGCACGCGGGTGCCGGCGCATCGAGCTGGACGTGAACGAGAGCAACACGGACGCGATCGCGTTCTACGAGAGCCTCGGCTTCACCACCGAGCCCAAGCCGCCCGGCCGCACGCTGTTCGTCGCCCGCAAGCTCTGACGAGCCTCTATCCTCTGCTACGGACCGTGCTAGGCGGGGAGGTAGCGGTGCCCTGTCACCCGCAAGCCGCTCTAGCGGGGCTGAACTCCCATCCGAGGGGTTTCGCCTTCGGGGCCAGTACGCCGGACAGAGGCGTTGATGGCCGGGTCCCGCGCGGCGAGCGCTCGCGAACCAGGTCAGATCCGGGAGGAAGCAGCCTTAAGCGATACCGCTCGTGCGCCGCGGACCAGCCTGGCCGGAGCCGACGACCGGCGGGCACGCCCGGGGACGAGCTTCGAAGATGGGTGCACGGTCCGCTTTCCATCCACATGGACGACGCCGAACTCATCCGCCAGCTGGCCGAGCGGTGGAACGCCGGTGACATCGAGGGGGCCGTACACCTCTACACCGAGGACGCCGTGATGGTGAACGGCCCCGACTGGCCTGAGCAGGCCAGCTGGAAGGGCCACGGCGGTATCCGGCAGAGCATGCAGGAGTGGGGCGCCGTTTGGGAGAGCGCGGTCGTCGAGATGGGCCCGATCGAGAGGTACGGCGACAGGATCCTGGCGACCGGCACCTGGAGGAACCGCGGGATGACGAGCGGCGCCGAAGGCTCGATGCCCTTCTCGATCCTCTTCACCTTCCGGGATGGGAAGATCGCTGTGCATGAGTGGTTCACCGACTACGACGAAGCCGTCGCCGCCGCCCGCGGCGCCTGACCTCGACACGCTGAGGGCCATCGAGCGCCGCGTGCTGTGGCTGTCGGCGGCGATCGTGCACCACGCCAACCGCGTGCGCGAGAACCGCTCGGGGGTGAAAGTGGGCGGGCACCAGGCGTCGAGCGCCTCGATGGTGAGCCTGATGACCGCGCTCTGGTTCAGCGAGCTGCGGGCCGAGGACCGGGTGTCGGTGAAGCCGCACGCGTCGCCCGTGCTGCACGCGATCAACTACCTGCTCGGGACGCTCGACCGCCCCTACCTCGAGACGCTGCGCGCCTTCGGCGGCCTCCAGAGCTACCCGAGCCGCACCAAGGACCCGGACCCGGTCGACTACTCCACGGGCTCCGTCGGCATCGGTGCCACAGCGCCGATCTGGGGCGCGATCGCGCGCCGCTATCTCGAGCACCACCGCTTCGAGGCCCCGCCGATGGGCCGCCAGATCGCCCTCGTGGGCGACGCCGAGCTGGACGAGGGCGCCGTGTGGGAGGCGATCGCCGACCCGAGCGTGGCGAAGCTCGGCGAGGTGCTCTGGGTGGTGGACCTGAACCGCCAGTCGCTCGATCGGGTGGTTCCGGACATCGCGTTCGGCCGCTGGGCGCACATGTTCGAGGCCGCCGGCTGGCAGACGATCACGGTCAAATACGGCCGCCGTCTCGACGCCCTCTTCGAGCGCCCGGGCGGTCCCGACCTGCGGCGCCGCATCGACGAGATGCCGAACGAGGAGTACCAGCGCCTGCTGCGCGCGACGCCGGAGGAGCTTCGCGAGCGGCTGCCGGACGGGAACGGCGCCTTGAAGGGGCTCGTCGGTGAGCTCGACGATGGCGAGCTCCGAGCCGGCCTGCGCGACCTCGGCGGCCACGACCTCGGCGCCCTGATCGACGCCTACCGGCGCGCGGAGCACGACCGGCCGACGGTGGTGTTCGCGTACACGATCAAGGGCTGGTCGCTGCCGATCGAGGGGCACCCGGAGAACCATTCGGCGCTCCTGACGGTCAATCAGTTCACGGACCTGGCGACGCAGCTCGGGGCCGACGCGGGGGACCCATGGGCGCCCTTCGATCCGGGCAGCCCCGAGGGCGAGCTCGCCGCGGCAGCCGCCACCGTGCTCGCGCGTGACGAGCCCGAGCCGCGCCGGCCGCCGGCTGTGCCCGCCACGCTGGGGCGCAAGCACAGGGGCAGCGAGTCCACCCAGCAGGCCTTCGGGCGCTTCTTCGTGGACCTCGTTCACGACGCGCC
>JBKGUS010000502.1:0-6107 GCA_046462295.1 Thermoleophilaceae bacterium
CGAACGCGCCATCCAGCTGGCCAGGGACAGTCACGGTCGCATCGGGCTCCTCACCAGCGCACCGCAGCCGTCGCTGATCATCGCGACCAGCCCCGTTGTGCCCCCCGCCAGCCGCTCCCAGCTCTGCGATGAGATGCTCGAATGGGCCCAGGAGTGCGTCGAGGAGGCGACCGCCCTCATCCCCGACGAGATCCCGGTGACCAAGCTCGTCACCTGCGGCGAGCCCTGCGCCGCGCTCCGGCGGGAGGCCGAGAAGGGTTGCTGGGACCTCATCGTGGTCGGCCAGTCGGCCCGGCGCCACCGGTTCCGCAACTCCGTCGGCGCGCGGCTCGACCGGCACGCGACGCCCGTGCTCGTCGTCCACGAGGAGCCACCGGCGCCGCGCCGCAAGCGGCGTCGCTTCGCGCTCCGCCGCCGCTCGCGGCGGGCCAGCGCGCCCATCGTCGCGAAGGGCATGTGAGCGCCGCCGCCCGCGAGCCGAGCTTCGGCCTCTTTCTCATCCCGAACGCCGCCGAGTATCCCGATCTGCTGCGCCAAGTCGCCGCCGCCGAGCGCGGCGGGCTCGACCTCATCGGCATCCAGGACCATCCCTACCAGCGCCGGTACCTCGACACCTTCGCGCTGATCGGCGACCTGCTCGCCCGCACCGAGCGCCTGCGCGTCTTCCCTGACGTCGCGAACCTGCCGCTTCGCCCGCCGGCCGTCCTCGCCAAGCTCGCCGCCTCGCTCGACGCCATGAGCGGCGGGCGCTTCGAGCTCGGCATGGGCGCCGGTTCGTTCTGGGACGGCGTGGCGGCCATGGGCGGCCCGCGCCGCGCCCCCGGCGAGTCGGTCGAGGCGCTCGAGGAGGCGATCGAGATCGTGCGCCGCTTCTGGAGCGGCGAGCGGTCGATCTCCTACGAGGGCCGCCACTACCAGGTGAACGGACTCCATCCCGGACCGCCGCCCGCGCACGAGATCGGGATCTGGATCGGCGCCTACTGGCCGAGGATGCTCGACCTGACCGGGCGCCTCGCAGACGGCTGGGTGCCGTCCTACCGCGGCGCGCCGCCGGAACAGGTCCCGGGAATGGCAAGGCGCATCGACGAGGGAGCGGCGCAGGCGGGCCGCGACCCGAGCGCGATCCGGCGGCTCTACAACGTGAAGGGGACGATCACCGACGGCCCGGTGCGCAACCGGCTCAACGGTCCGCCGGACCACTGGATCGAGACGCTCACCGGCTTCGCCCTCCAACTCGGGTTCGACAGCTTCATCTTCTGGCCCGAGGACGACGTGCTCGGCCAGATTGAGCGCTTCGCGCAGGAGGTCGCCCCGGGCGTGCGCGAGAGGTCGCGGGCTAGCTGAGCCGGCGCACAGGGCGCTGGTGGCAGCATGCCGCCCATGACCGGCCTGCTCCATCACCGCAAGGTCCGCATGCGCGGGCGCGACCCGGGCGAGTCGCACCGCAGCGCGACTCCCCTCGAGCTGCTGTTCGACCTCACCTTCGTGGTCGCCTTCGGCATAGCCGCCGACGAGCTCGCGCACTTCCTCGCCGACGACCACGTCCGGGCGGGATTGCTGGGATTCGGCTTCGCGACCTTCGCGATCAGCTGGGCGTGGATCAACTTCTCGTGGTTCGCCTCGGCATACGACACCGACGATTGGATCTACCGGCTTACCACCATGCTCCAGATGGTCGGCGTGATCGTGCTGGCGCTCGGCCTCCCCGACCTCTTCGAGTCGATCGACGAGGGGCACACGGTCGACAACACCGTCATGGTCGCCGGCTACGTGGTGATGCGGGTCGCCATGGTCTTCCAGTGGGCCCGCGCCGCGCGCCAGGACCCCTCGCGACGCGCGGCGTGCAGGACCTACATCACCACCATCCTCGTGGCCCAGGCGGGCTGGGTGGCGCTGCTGATCGCGGACACCTCCGTCGCCGCGACATTCGCCTTCGCCGGGCTGCTCGTGCTCGTCGAAACAGCGGGACCTTGGATCGCGGAGACCCGCAAGGGCGGCACGCCCTGGCACGCGCACCACATAGCCGAGCGCCATGGCCTCCTGGTAATCATCGCGCTCGGGGAGGGCATCCTCGGCACGATCGCGTCTCTTTCGGTCTTGGTCGGTCCGGAGGGCCCGGGCTGGTCCGTGGACGCCGGTCTGGTGGCCGTCGCCGGCACGGCGCTCACCTTCGGCATGTGGTGGGTGTACTTCGTGGTCCCCTCCGGCGCGATCCTCCACGCGCGCCGTGAGCGGTCGTTTGGCTGGGGCTACGGACACATCCCGATCATCGGCGCCGTCGTCGCCACGGGCGGAGGGCTACACGTGGCGGCGTTCTTTCTCGAGAAGCAGTCGGAGCTGGACGCCGCCGCGACCGTGCTCTGCGTGGTACTCCCGGTGGCGGTCTACGTCCTGGGGATCTTCGTGCTATACGCGTTTCTCACACGCACGCTCGACCGCTTTCACCTCTGGCTGCTCGCCCCCACTGCGGTGCTCCTCGCGACGCCGATCGCGATGGCCGAGGCGGGCGCCTCGATGCCCTGGTGCCTCGTCGTGCTGAGCCTCAGCCCGTGGGTCACGGTGGTCGGTTACGAGTTGCGCGGGCACGAGCACAACCGACGGGTGCTCGAGGGGCTTGCGCACTAGGGGAGGGGCGGCTCGAAGCGCACGTCCCGCTCGTCGGCCTCCGGCTCGGAGAACTCGACCATCCGCTCCGCCTCGGCCGCGACCTCGTCGCGCTCGGCTGGCGCGAGCTCACCGAACGGGCGTACCCGCAGCATGGCGCTGCGCTTGCCGTCGCGCTCGATCCACCAGGTGCCGCGGAGCATCCCGTCGACGAGGAAATTGCTCACCCAACGCCCGCCGGCGAGCATCTGCTTCCAGGGGAAGTCCGCGGGGATGATGCGGGAGCGGTCGGCGTGGCCGAGCAGCACGTTGTCGTACTCGCCCAGGAAGCGGACCGGCGCCGGCACGTCCGGATCCGGGCGCGGCGCGTCGGGCAGGTCGAACAGCTCCCTGCCCGCCTCGTCGCGGAACGTGAGCAGCCGCGGCCGCAGCCGCTCGAACGCCTCACGGAGCTTCGTCAGGCCGGACCAGTTCTGCATGTCCATCACCGACGCCGGGCCGAACGCGCCGAGATAGCGGAGGACCACCTCGTCGATCGACGGATTCCGCTCGAGCTCGCGGCCCGTCCACGACTCGAGCGTCGCGTACTTCGCCTGCCCGCTCCTCCCCCACACCGCCCGCGGCGGCACCTGCACGAGCGGGACGTGCGCGCGGGTTGCGTTGCCGATCGCCTCCACGTCGTCGCCGATACCGCGCGCCACGAGCCGACGGCCGAGCTCGCGCGCGGGCAGGACCGCGCCGTCGAGCTCCTCCCGCACCGCGCGCTCGAGCTCGCCGATGTCGACGCCGCCCATCCGCCGCCCGAAGGCGCCGTTGTGGCCGCGCTCGATCACGACCTGCACGAGCGGCCGCAGCAGCAGCGCGTCCCGCACGGTGACGAGGTGCACCGTCCCGCGCATCAGCGTCATCCGCACAGCCTCGCGGTCGGTGAGCATGCGGCCGAGCTCGTGCGGGTCGAACCGCTCGAGGCGCGACCACAACGCGTAGTAGGGCGGCGCGACCGACTGCGCCTGCAGCCCGATCAGGTGCTCGACCGCGTCGCCAACCGGAAGGTCGGCGCGACGCAGCAGCAACTGGCGCTCGAGGAGCGCCCGGCCCAGCGCCCGCCGGCCGAGGATCTCCGCGGAGGCCACGCCGGGCATCATGCCGAGGCATGACGGGGTTCGACGTCAGGCCGATCGGACGGGTCGAGTCGTCGCTGAACGGCCCGGCGTCGGCGCCCGAGGCGGGCTGCACGAGGTGGAGGTGCTGTCGGTGGAGGAGGGCGGGACCGAGCGGAGAGGGAGGGATTCGAACCCTCGAGAGAGCTTTCCGCCCCCTACTCGCTTAGCAGGCGAGTGCCTTCAGCCACTCGGCCACCTCTCCGGCAGAGGCTCGATGGTAGCCGCGGGCGGCGGCGCCCGCTCAGATCAGGACGCCCTCGAGGCGCAGCAGGTACTCCTTGCGCTCGAGCCCGCCCGTGTAGCCGCCGATCCCTCCGCCGGTGCGCAGCACGCGGTGGCACGGAACGACCACCGGGAGTGGGTTCGCCCCCAGCGCGTTGCCGGCGGCACGCACCGCGCGCGGGCTACCGGCCTGGCCGGCCACCTCGGCGTAGGTGCTCGTTGAGCCGAACTCGATCCGCGCGGTGGCCTGCAGCACCCTGCTCGTGAAGCCGCGGGTCAGGGCCCAGTCGAGCGGGAGGTCGAAGTCGGTGCGGCGGCCCTCGAAGTACTCGTCGAGCTCGCGCCGGATCGTGTCGAGGCGTGCGGGCGCCTCGAGCACGCGCGGCGACAGCTTGCGGGCGAGCTCCTCGAGCACCCCGGCGTCGGCCGTCGACTCGGTGTAGGCCACCCTCACCAGCCCGCGCGGCGTGGCCGCGACCACGAGCGGCCCGAGCGGCGAGTCCACCGTCGTGTAGGCCACGTCGAGCAGGTCCTCGGCGGCGGCCCGCTCGGCGAGCGTCCGGTCGAGGTCCGGGGAGAACGCGTCGGGCAGCGCGCCGGCACTGTTCCGCAGGGCCGCCTCGAGCGCGGCGTCGCCGCCCTCCGCCAGGTCGGCGGTGCCGTTGGGGTTGGGGTTGTCGGTCATGGAGTCCATCCTTCTCTCAGCGTTCTGAGTCCTTCGAAGACGTTGCGACGTGCGGCGTCCTCCGAGGACTCGAGCAGCCGCGCGAGCTCCTCGTAGGGCATCCCGAGCACGGTGCGGCAGAAGACGGCCGTGCGCTGCTTCGGCGGCAGGCCACGGACGGCCTCCCAGAGCTCGGGCTCCTCGTCTGGGAGGGCGCCTTCGCCGGATGGGGCAGCGCCTCCGCCCGCCGGCTCGGGCACGGCCTCGACCGGCACGGGCCGGCGGCCGCGCGAGCGGTGCAGGTCCATCGCCTTGTTGTGCGCGATCCGCAGGAGCCAGGCACGCAGGTTGTCCGCTCGCCGCAGCTTCGGGTAGGCCCGCAGTGCGGCGATCCAGGTCTCCTGGAAGCAGTCGTCCGCTTCGGTGCGGCCGGCGGTCGCCACGCAGTAGCGGTAGACGTCGACGCGGTGCTCGTCCAGCAGGGCCTGAAAGGGCGGAAGCTTCACGGTCAGTGAACGCTCGCAGGCCGCGCGCCGTGAGGTCAGGCGCGGATGAACATGGGCGACCCGAGTGGCACGGTCTCGATCAGCCAGCGCGCCCGGGTCGACACGATCCGCAGGCAGCCGAGGCTCACCGGATCGCCGATGGTCGACTCGTCGGTCGTGGCGTGCACCGCCAGGCGGTCACCCCCGGGCCAGTAGGCGGGGAGGTTGGTCTGGTGCCCGGAGAGGGCGAGCACGCAGCAGCCGTACGGGGAGTTCGGATCGGTCACACGGAGCTTGTCGGTGACGGTGAACCGGCCCTTGGGCGTCGGGTTCGCGCGGCGGCCGATCGCCACCCGCATCTTGCGGATCGTGCGGCCGTCGCGGCGGACGAAGAGCATCCGCTTCGAGAGGTCCGCGTGTAGCGACCAGCTGACACAGTCGACGCGCGCGTCGCTGCGGCGGACCCAGGCGATCTCGCCATTGCGGAGCTCGGCCGCCTGCACGCCGAGCCAGCCGCCGCGCTGCTCGACGACTCCGAGGACGCGCGGCGAGCCCCACTCCGTCTTCGCTGTGATGCGGATGCGCTTGCGACCGCCCGGCTCGCGATAGAGGACGGTCGACCGCGGCACGTAGGCGGTGGAGTAACAGGAACTCGTGCGGGGGTCCGTCGGGAACGGAGCGGCGAGCGGTCCGCCTTCGGCGGGGAGGAAATGGCGGGTGTTGTCGCCACCGTCGCCGCCGCCCCTGGGCGTGATGATGCGCTCGGTCTCGCCGAACTGGGTGGCGCCGACGATGCCGGCGGCCCCGACGAGTGAGGCGATGCCGAGGCCGAAGAGAGCGAGCGGAACTGCCCGGCGAGGCGGATCTGGAACCTCGCGCTCGCGCGCGGCGAGCATCTCGAGCACGGGGTGGTGGGGGACGGGGTCGTCCGCGGCGGGCGCGTCGGCGGGTTCCGCCGGGGGCGCCGCC
>JBKGUS010000503.1:0-4944 GCA_046462295.1 Thermoleophilaceae bacterium
CGAGCTCGCCCGCCGTGGCCCCTTCGACCTCGCGCTCGCCGCCGACGTCCTCTACGAGCGCTCCGCGGTAGCCGCGCTGCTGGACCTGCTCCCGCGCCTGGCGCACGAGGCATGGCTCGCGGACCCCGGCCGCCCTGCCGCCGGGGCCTTCCTCGAGCGGGCGAGCCTACGGTGGCCGGTCGACACGCGCGTTCGCGGCGTCGTCCGGATCCACCGGCTCAGGTTCTCGTCGCCACCGTGAGCAGGTACTCCTGCTCGAACCTCGGGCGGTCGGCGGTGCCGAGGTTCCATTCGTCGCAGAACCGGTCGAGCACCTCCACGAGCTCCTCTTCGCGTCCGTTCTCCCGCGCGTTCCTCTGCGCCACGATCGTCGGGCCGTAGCGCTCCTTGAAGTGCGTGGCGTAGTCCTGCGGGTGCTCGAAGGCGGTCACCTCCAGCACGTCGCGCTCCGCGGAGCGGAACTCCACGCGGTCGCCCAACAGCTCGCGCACGTGCTCCTCCGCGCCCCACAGCGGCGGCGGCTGGGCACCCGGCGGGGGCGGCGGCGCGAACGGTCCCATCGCCCGGAACAGCGCTCCGATCATGCCTTCGGGCGTCCAGCTCAGCAGGCCGATCGTGCCGCCCGGCCGGCAGACGCGCACGAGCTCGTCCGCCACCTCCTGGTGGTGCGGGGCGAACATCGCGCCGATGGCGGACATCACGACGTCGAACGATGCATCCTCGAAGGGCAGGTTCTCGGCGTCGGCCGCGACCCATTCGAGCTCGAGCCCGGCGGCCTCGGCACGGCCGCGGCCCGCCTCGAGCAGCTCGGGCGTCAGGTCGCTCGCCGTGACTGTGGCGCCGCGCTCGGCAGCGGGCAGCGAGGCGTTGCCGGTGCCGGCCGCCACGTCCAGGACGCGCATCCCGGGACCGATCCCGCAGGCCTCGACGAGGCGTGGGCCGAGCGGCAGCAGGAACGTCTCGACCATCGACGGGTAGTCGCCGGACGCCCACATCGCGCGATGGCGCGCCTTGAGCTCCGTGTCGGGCAGGGTTGACGGCAAAGGGGGCCCCCTTCTTGGTTGACCCGCCGACACTAACGTCGCCGCTATGGCCTTGCATGTGAGTCCCGTCACACTCGCCCATCGGGGCGGATCAGTCCGCGGCCGCCTCGCGCGCGAGCTGGTGCCGCAGCCGGTCGCGCAGCTCGGCGAAGTGCACGGTCTCGTAGGCGATCAGCACGGCCAGCGTCGCGGTCAGCACCGCCAGCGTCGCCAGCGCGGGTATCTCGAGCGCGACCGGCAGGAACGCGGCGAGCCCCCCCGCGATCACCACACGCTGCGTGCTGAAGCGGTGCACGTTGCGCCACCGGAACGCCACGTGCGCGATCAGGTACAGCCCCGTCCCGCCCAGCATCGCCACGGCGGGCACCGTCTCGAGCGGGTCGCCCACGTGCTCGAGCGTCTTCTTCAGGCCCAGCGCGAACAGCACGATCCCGGCCACCATCGGGAAGTGGAGGTACGAGAACGAGTCGCGCGCGATCTCGTTCTGCTCGCGGCCCGCCGCCGCCTGGGCCAGCCGCCGCTCGGCGACCAGCGCGACGATGTCGAAGTAGAGCCACCACAGCGCCGCGGCCGCTCCCACGCCGAGGACGGCCGCGGCCACCACGCCCGTGTCCAGGTCGAGCCCCTCGGCGCCCACGCCGATCGCGACGATCGACTCGCCCAGCGCGATGATCATGATCAGCCCGTGGCGCTCGGCGAAGTGCGACGGCGCGAGCTTCCACCCCTCGGACCCGAACACATAGGGCTCGCCCATGTCGAGCAGCAGGGCGAACGCCCACAGGGCGCCCTGCAGCGCGCCATCCGCGAGCGAGGCGGTGAGGAGCAGCCCCACCCCGACAGCAGTCCCGGCCGCGAGGCCCCAGACCGACCTGCGCAGGTCCGGCATGTCACGGCTGGCGACGACGAAGAGCACGATGTGCGCGGCGCGCACCAGCCCGTAGGCACAGGCGAACAGGAAGGCGGAGTCCCCGAACGCCTCCGGCACGCACAGCGCCGCGACGAGCACGCCCGCCATCGCCGCGAACATCGCGAAGCGGACGATCCCCTCCTCCGGGTCGACGACGCTGGTGAGCCACGAGTAGCCGACCCAGGACCACCACAGGACACCCAGGATGAGCAGCCCCTGAGCGAGCCCCTCCCAGCTCGGATCCGCCGCCATCAGCGCCGTGCACTGGGTCAGCGCGAGCACGAAGACCAGGTCGAAGAACAGCTCGAGCGGCTTGACCCGCTCCTCCGAGCGCAACACCGCGGTCACCCGTGGTGTGCGTTCGGGGGCGACCATCCTGGTCGTGAATGTTGGCAGGGCCGGGCCGAAGCACCGGGCTCGGCCCGGTGCGCACGGATGGCCTACCCTCGGGGCAATGGCCGCACGCGACACGGGCCTCCCTCAGGCTGACGCCCAGTTCGACTTCGGACGGGCGCGGCGCCGCCGCGCGCTCGCGCGCATCTCCGCCCGCCTGCGGCTGGAGCCGAGCGACGTCAACGTCATCCTCCCCTTCGAGGAGGTCGTGGCCGCGCTGGGACGCCGCGGCGAGCGCCGCCTCGGGCTCGAGACGATCCCGCTCGAGTCGATCGTCGGCACCGTGGACCGCGGCCGCGAGTTCGATCGCCGCTTCCGCCCCACCTCCGGGCGCGTGCGTCCGCGCTGGGAGCGCATCGCCACCGCCCAGCGCAAGGGCGAGTCGATGCCGCCGATCGACGTCTACCGGATCGGCGAGCTGCACTTCGTAAAGGACGGCCACCACCGCGTATCGGTCGCGCAGGCGATGGGGCACGAGGTGATCGAGGCGTGGATCACCGAGGTGATCACCGAGCTGGGCGCCGACCGGACGATCCGGCTCGCCGACCTCCCGCTGAAGAGCCACCAGCGCCTCTTCTTCGAGCGCGTGCCGCTGCCAGAGGCGGCGCGGGCGGAGATCAAGCTCACGGACGAGTGGCGCTACGCCGCGCTGGCCGAGGCCGTCGAGGCGTGGGGCCTCCGCGCCATGCAGGGCCGCGGCGAGCTGCTGAGCCGGGAGGAGATCGCAGAGGCGTGGTTCAGGGAGGAGTACAAGCCGGTTGTGGAGATGCTGCGCGAGGCCGAGCTGATCCGGCGCGGGACCGAGACCGAGTCATACATGCGCGTCTCCCACCTGCGCTACCTGATCCTGCGCACCCACGAGTGGACCGACGACGTGATCGAGCGCCTGCGCGAGGAGCTCGATCACCCGACGTGGGAGGAGGACACCATGGTGCGGCGCCTCCGGAAGGAGCTGAAATAGAGCGATCCGCGCGCACCCGGCCGAGCCGGGTGCTTGCGGCACGGCAGACCTAGCGGGGCTGGGCCGGCGGTGCGCCTTCGGGCCGGTCGGCGCCCTCGGCCGGGCGCTCGTCCTCGGTGGGCGGCACGTCCGGGTCGCGCCCCTCCGGCCCCTGACCCCCGCCGGTGGCCGCCGGGGCGCGCGCGTCGGCGGTCAGGTTGCGCCCGTCCTCGGGATCGAACAGGTGGATCCGGCCGGCCTCGACCCAGAGCTCGGACTCCTGGCCCACGCGCACCTTGCTCTGCGGGTCGAGCCGGGCCACGATCCGGCCCTCCTCGCCCGCCATCGGGACCTCGCCGCCGCCGATGTCCTCGGCCAGCTCGCGCAGCTCCTGCGACTCGATCTGCTGGTCGGCCGCCACCGTGAAGTGGGCATAGAGCTCGGAGCCGAGCGACTCGAGCACCTCGATCTTGGCCTGGAAGGTGGAGCCCCGCTCGCGCGCCTCGCCGGTCAGCTCGGCGTCCTCGAAGCTCTCGGGGCGGATGCCGGCGAGCAGCTGCTTGCCCTCCGCGCGCGCGACCTTCTCGCGCAGCTCCTGCGGCAGCCGCACCTCGCCGATCGGGAGCTTGACGGAGTCGCCGTGCACCGTCGCCGGCATGAAGTTCATCGCGGGCGAGCCGATGAAGCCTGCCACGAAGAGGTTGACCGGGTAGTTGTACAGCTCCATCGGGCTGCCCACCTGCTGCAGCATTCCCGAGCGCATCACCGCCACCCGGTCGCCCAGCGTCATGGCCTCAGTCTGGTCGTGCGTCACGTACACCGTGGTCGTGCCGAGGCGCTGCTGGATGCGCGACACCTCGGTGCGCATCTGCACGCGCAGCTTGGCGTCGAGGTTGGAGAGCGGCTCGTCCATAAGGAAGGCGGCCGGGTCGCGCACGATCGCGCGGCCCATCGCCACGCGCTGGCGCTGGCCGCCCGACAGCTGCGAGGGCTTCCGGTCGAGGTGCTGCTCGAGGTCGAGGATGCGCGCCGCCTCCGTGACCTTGCTGTCGATCTCCTCCTTGTCGGTGCCGCGCAGCTGGAGCGCGAAGCCCATGTTCTGGCGCACGCTCATGTGCGGGTAGAGCGCGTAGTTCTGGAACACCATCGCGACGTCGCGGTCCTTCGGCGCGCGGTCGTTCACAACCTCGTCGCCGATGCGCAGCTCGCCCTCGGTGATGTCCTCCAGCCCGGCGATCATCCGCAGCGCCGTGGACTTGCCGCAGCCCGAGGGGCCGACGAGGATGACGAACTCGCCGTCCTCGATCGTCAGGCTCATGTCGCGCACGGCCTCGTAGCCGTCGGGGTAGCGCTTGGTGAGGTTGTCCAGCGTGATCTGTGCCATCGCGTTCCTCCTTTATCCCTTGACGGCGCCGGCGGTAAGACCCGCCACGATCCGGCGCTGGAAGATCAAGACCATGATGATGATGGGAATTGTGACGACCACGGAGGCCGCCGCGATCGCGCCGATCGGCTGCTCGAACTGCGAGGCGCCGGTGAAGAAGGCGAGCGCCGCGGGCACGGTGCGCGCGTTGTCGGTCGAGGTCAGCGTGTTGGCGAAGATGAAGTCGTTCCACGCGAAGATGAAGACCAGGATCGCCGCGGTGAAGACACCGGGCGCC
>JBKGUS010000504.1:0-7534 GCA_046462295.1 Thermoleophilaceae bacterium
GGTACTTCGCACCGAGCGGCTCGGCCAGTTCGGGCTCGATGCCGTACAGCCACAGCTCCGGCCGCGGCTCTCGCAGCGCACGGTAGGAGTCCGCC
This sequence comes from Thermoleophilaceae bacterium, assembly GCA_046462295.1. Lineage (GTDB taxonomy): Bacteria > Actinomycetota > Thermoleophilia > Solirubrobacterales > Thermoleophilaceae > JACVRW01. The sequence goes on from JBKGUS010000504.1 coordinate 96, forward strand.
GTGAGCGGAAAGTCCTTCAGCGGGTTCGTCCGGCCGAGCGCGAGCAGCGCGCGCTCGTGGCGCGTGCGGCCGAGCGCGTGGAAGCGGTCCATATCGAGTCCCGGCGGTATGCGAGCCTCGGGCTCCAGGCCCAGCTCGCGCAGACGCTCGGCCACCCACCCGGACGTGGTGAAGACGTGGAACTCGGGCCGGTACGAAGCGAGCACACGCGCCTGCGCGTCGGCATCGTCCGCGTAGTACGAGGTCTCGATGTCCTGGACGAAGTAGGCCGGGATGCCGCGCCGCACGCTCGCCCGCCAGACATATTCGGCGGTGTTCCACCAGGTCGCCACCTTGATGGCGTCCTCGTCGGCCAGCGCGGCGGTCAGGCTGTCGTAGTCCTCGAAGGCCCGCACCGGCACCTGGAGGTCGAACCAGTCGGGCGGCCCGTCGAGCGACCACAGTTCGCAGTGGTGCCCGCGCGCGGCCAACCCGTTGTGGTGCTGGAACACGACCCTGTGCCCGCCCCCGACCCCGGTGTCCTCGGTCACGTAGACGATCCGCAGTCCCCCGTCCTCCGCCCGCACCGGGCGGTCCTCGAACCAGGGGCCCCACCGCTCCCAGAAGCGGCGCTGGGAGTCGATCTCACGCTCGCCCTGCTCCATCCCGCGCGTCTTGGCCTCCAGGTGCGTGAGGCTGGCGTGGGGGTAGTACAGGACCTCGAAGCCGGCGTCCCACGCACGCAGGCAGTAGTCGACGTCCTCGTAGGCCATCCCGTAGCCCTCGTCGAGGTAGCCGATCGCGTCGATGACCTCCCGCTTGATGTAGAGGGCGGCGCCGGTCATGGCGAGGTAGGGGAGCGCGACGTTCGCTTGCCGGTGGGCGGACGGCTTGAAGCGGTGCGCGTGGTCGAACCACTCCGGCGCGCCCGGGTTCCGGATCGTGCCGGCCGACTGGATCGTCCCGTCGGCGTAGATGAGCTTGGGCCCGACGATGCCCGCACGCGGCTCGAGCGTCGCCCCGTACTGGAGGCGCTCGAGCCAGCCCTTGTGGGCGATCATGTCGGAGTTGAGGAGGACCGCGTCCTCGTCCGCGCGCACGGCGCGCAGGCCGCTGTTCGCGTTCGCGGCGAACCCGCGCTGCTGCTCGCCGTGGATGACCTCGACGCCGGGCGCCTCCTCGAGCCGGGCGACGTGCTCAGGCGGGCTGCCGTCGTCGGCGACGATGATGCGGACTGCGTGCTTTCGAGTGGTGGCGCGAATGCTCTTGACGGCAGCCAGCGCAAGCTCGGGCGGTCCGTACGTGGGGATCACGATCGCGACCTTCCGGCCGTGGCGGCGGTACCAGCGGAGGGCTCCCGCGGCGGGATCGGATTGGCGGGCGGCGAGGCCGAGGCGCGGACCGAGCGGAGTGAGCCGCAGCGGGAACAGCACGGCACGGATCAGGGTCTCCTTCGGCCCGTGGTACTGCCACGTGAGCAGGGCCCGGCGCGGCAAGCCCCGGAAGATCTCGACGAGCCTGCGGACGAAGGCGTGGCGAAGCAGCGTGTTCAAGGGTGGGAGGGTTGGTAGGTGGCGCGCCTCTCGAGCGAGCACCAGCGCCGAACGCTCGCGGGAAGGCGATCCGCGCGCGTGCCGAGGCCTGCGCCGAGGGCGCGCAGGGTGTGATAGCAGAGCGATTCCCACACGATCCGGTCTCCGGCCGCCACCCGGTCGCGCGCGACCTCGAGGCGGATGCGTCCCAGCACCGGGCGCGGGGCCAGGGGCGCGCGGAAATCGTAGACCTCGCGGAGCGCCCGGAACTCGTCGAACCAGCGCCGGAAGCGCTCGAGCGGCGGGTAGTCGTGCGAGTGGACGACGCCGGCGTCCGGCACGTAGGCCTTCGCATAGCCGGCGTTCAGCATGTCGACCGCGAGGCGCTGGTCCTCGGCGTAGGGCACCTCGCGGAACGGCACGCGCTGCCAGGCGGCGCGGCTCACGGCCCCGTTGGCGCTCGAGAAGAACGTCTCGGGCCCGGGTTGCGAGCTGGCACCGAGCGGGCCGTAGACGACCGGTGGGATGGTCGCGAACCACTCCTCCAGTTCGCGCTTCACCATGGGACTGGCGTCGGGCCGGGGAAGGTAGGGGCCGCACACGAGCCCGACGTCCTCGCCGGCAAAGCCTCCGAGGAGCGCCGCCAGCCAGTCATCGTGCGCGGGGACCGCGTCCTGTGTCAGGAAGGCCACTCGCTCGCCCTGCGCCATCTCCATCAACCGGTTTCTCGTCCCGCCGTGTGAGAACTCCTCAGGGCGGATCCGGTCCACCCGCGCGCCCGCACGCTCGCAGAGCTCAGCGGACCCGTCCGTTGAACCCGAGTCCACCACCACCAGCTCGAGCTCGCCGTCCAAGCTTTGTGCGCGGATGGCGTCGAGCACCGCGGGCAGCTGTGCGCCGCCGTTGCGCACTGGGATGGCAATTGAGGTGACCATGACGTCCGCTATGGCTCGACAAGCTCGACCCAGTCGAGCGGACGGCCGCACAGCCGCCTGATGTTTTCGGGCTCCACGGAAACCAGCCGCGGCTCGCCGTCCGCGACCAGGGCGACCGCGCCTAATGTCGAGGGCGCGCCGTCCCCCGGAGCGAGGCCGCCGCCGCCGCGGCCCACCTCGATCCGGTGGCGGCCGCGCTCGAGGCGGACCCGGCCCGCACGCAGCCACGCGCCCGGCGTGTTGATGCCCTGCGCGGAGCCGACCTCGCGACCGTCGACCCGCACCGTCACTGGCCGGCCGAACGAGCCCTCGAGCCACGCCGTGTAGCTGCCGCCGTCGACCGACAGCGTGCCGCTCGCCCGCCCGGGCGTGGTGAGAGACATCTGCCCGGGTCGCTCGGCCGAGTCGGGCCAGCCCGACGGGCGGTCCTCGGCTTCCGGCACCAGGAAGGTGCGCCGCTCGGGCTGGACCGCACCGACGAAGCGGGATCCGGCGGGCGCCTCACGCGCGATGGCATCCAAAGCGGCGCAATCAGGGTCCCCAACCGACGTGCGCGCGTCCTCGTCGAGGATGGAGTGGTGGTGAATCACCACCGGCCGAGGCCGGCGGCGCCAGACCTCGTAGTACTCGTCCCGGTGCTCGAGCCTGTAGTTGGCCGGGGGCCGGCTCTCGTTCGGGCGGATTCGGGTCACGATCCCGGGGTAGCGCTGCAGGAAGGCGAGGTCGATGTCGTCGAGGTCGAATGTGCGGCCGCCGAAGAATCCGAGGTCGCGCTTGAGCACGATGTGGGCCTCGGTGATCGCCTCGGCCGGCTGGTTGATGACGGCGTCCCGCATGAAGTACTTGGCGAACTCCTCGTACTCGTTCCATAGCAGCAGGCGCTGCTCGCCCTCATAGCGGTCGTTGAGGTCGGACATGGCGTCGATGCGGTCGCGCGGAGCGAGCCTGACGTCGTGGTAGGCGAAAGCCGCCGAGGCGAGCACAAGCAGGGTCATCGCCCCAGCTGCCGCGGCGCCCGCCGGACGCCACCATCGCGTCAGCATTGCCGCGCCGAGCATCCCGCACAGGACCACGGCAGGCGAAACGATCGCGAGCATCTTCGCGTCCGCGTACGGGGAGGTCCGGGGAGCTACCAGCACGTACGTCAGGACGCCCGCCGCCACGAGCGCGGCGGCCGCCACCTCGCGCCTCCGCAGCGTGAGCGCGAGCCCCGCCACGCCCAGGACCCCGACCAGCAGCAGGCCGACATCGGTCGCGCGCGCGAGCGCTGGCCGCCCGACGGCATTGCGGTAGTCGCCGGCCAGCCAGACTCCGCCGGCCTGCTCCACCGGCAGCGGACGCACCAGGTGCGCCAGCGTCTCGCCCGCGGCGTGCGCCTTCTCCGCCTCGAAGGTGCCTTGCAGAGCCCGAAGTGAGTCCGCAACCATGGTCAGCGACGGTGCGGCCGCGACGGCCAACACCGCCAGCCCGATCGCCGCTGTCGGGAGCAGGCGACGCAGCGGCTGGGCGCGGGCCTGCCACAGCGCGGCCACGAGCAACACTCCCCCGAGCGCAGCGGCGTAGGGCAGGCCTGCGGCCCCAAACACCGCGAGCGAGGCGGCGAGTGGCAGTGCCACGCACACCACCATGGCCTGCGGCCGGTTCGACGTCAGAAGCTCGCGCCCGGCCGCCGCGGCGGTCACGAGCGTCAGGAGCATCGCCATCTCCTTCACGTTCCCCTGGAGCGCGTAGTGGTAGGTGAGGGAGGAGATCGCCGCCACGAACCCGGCGATGGCCGCCCAGCCGGCGCTAAGGCCGGCCCGGCGAGCCAGGGTCACGAGACCCAGGCAGCAGAGCGCGACGAGGCAGGCGATGTATGGCTGGTAGAGGATTTCTGCCGGCGCACGGACGATCCCCCCGAGTGTCGCCAGGTGGACGACCGCTCCGACCGGATAGCGGGTCAGGAGGTAGACGCGCACCGTCTCGCTCGTCGTGGAGCGAAGCTGTTCGTCGTAGGGAACGCCGTGTCCGCTCACCCAATCCGTGAGCAGGAACTGGAAGGCGGTGTCGTTCACGAAGTTGTAGCCCGTCCAGGTCCAGCCGCCGCTGAGCACGACCGGCGCGACGTAGAGCGCGTACACCGCCAGCGCCGCGAGAGCCGCCCAGCGCGGAAGGAGCCGGCGCGTCTCCTCGCGCCAGCGTCTACGGATCGGCCACAGGCCGCCGATCGTGGCGGCCAGGAGCACGACCACGCCGAGCCATGCGCCCACGCCGATGCTGTAGCCGGGCATCAGCAGGACCACGGCGGTGCACGCGCCGAGAGGCACGACGAGCGTTCCCGGCAGGGCAACGCGCAGGACCCGCTCGAGCAGCAGCCCGACTCCCGCCGAGGTGACCAACGCTGTGACGGGCAACAGCAGCCACGCCACCAGTTCCGCTAGCGGTGACGCCACCGGCAGCTGCGCATTAGCGGCGTCGGCGCAGCCCGAGGATCGAGATCAGGAAGGACGAGAAGAAGATCTGAAGGCCGACGATAAGGAGGGTCGCGGCCAGCACAGCGAGCCGCTCCTCGGAGAGCTGGCCGAAGCCGCGGTCGACCCAGGTGCCGACGATGACCGCCGCCATCACGACCCCCGCGAAGATGATGGAGCCGCCCAGTATCAGGCCGTGCTCGAGCCTGAATCGAGCCCGCATGCGGTCAAACCAGGGGTCCTTCTCGCCCATGAAGTAGGTCCCGTACGCATGGGCGCACAAGCCCAGGGCAAGCACCTGCGTGCCCACGACCATGAGGAGCGCGCCGGCCACCATCGCATGCAGGTCCCACTCGCGGCCGAACACCTGTATCTGGAGCAGTACGGTCAGCGAGACGATCACGCCCAGCAGCGCGAGGAGCGCCCCGGGCACGATGAACAGCCAGTTCGGGCTGTGGACGAGCAGGAAGCGCAGGTGGCGCCAGCCGTCGCGGAGGCTCGAAAGCTTCGAGTCGCCCTCGCGCGGGTGGTAGTGGATCGGGATCTCGGCGATCTCGAGCCGCGCCTTTCCGGCGCGGATCACCATCTCGGAGGCGAACTCCATGCCCGTGGTGCGCAGGTCGAGGCGAGGCAGGACAGCGCGCCGCACCGCCCGCATACCGCAGTGCGCGTCGCGCACGCCTGTGCGGAAGAAGAGGTTGAGGATGCCGGTGAGCACCGGGTTGCCGACATAGCGGTGGAGCCACGGCATAGCGCCCGGCTGGATCCCCTTCATGCGGTCCCCCATCACGAGGTCGGCTCCTCCGTCGAGCTCCTCGACGAAGCGGGGGATGTCGCCGAAGTCGTACGTCAGGTCCGCATCCGCCATCACGATGTAGTCGCCCGTGGCGGCGGCGAAGCCGGCCAGGTACGCGCTTCCGTAGCCGCGCCTCGGCTCGTATACGACCAGGGCACCTGCGGCCTTGGCCAACTCGGCGCTGCCATCCTCTGATCCGTTGTCCGCGACGATGACCTCGCCGTGCCACCCTTGGCCCTCGAGGGCTTCGCGCGCACGCGCCACGCAACGCTCGATCGACGGCGCCTCGTTGAGGCAGGGGATGACCACCGAGACCTTGGTGGCACTCGGGCTCTCTCGGTCGGAATCCGAGAGACGGGTTGTCTGCTGCTCCGCGGTACTCAGGGAAACGGCCTCAGGAAGACTTGTCGGTCAATCCGCATGAACGCGTGAGGACGCAGGAAGTCGCGCGCTCGCGGGCGATGGTAGTAAACCGTCCGGTCCCACCCCGCCACCGTGCGGGACGGCTACCAGCTCGAGATTGGTGGCCACAAGGTTCGCAACCGGGATCCTGCTCAGCGCTCGGTTCAGGCGCCAGATGGGCTCCGCGAAGCCAGCCGCGAAGCGGCCCTCGCTGATACTCAGCGGCAGCATGTTCGCCCGGCGAAACTCGACCACGCGGAAGCCGTGCCGCTCGAGCAGCGCGTGGGCGCTGCGTCTGTCGTAGACCTCGTCGTTCGGGGCCAGTCCGTGGTAATAGAGGCCGACCAGCTTGGCGATCCGCTCGAGGTACGAGAAGCGGTTAGGCAGTTTGTACACGTAGAACGTCCCGCCAGGGACGAGCACCCGCCGGATCTCCTCCAGGCTCGCGTCCGGGTCGTGGACATGCTCGAGGACGCCACAGCTGAGCACCGACTGGAAGGTGCCGTCCCCGAATGGCAAGCGGACGGGGTCTGAAGTGAGGTAGGCCTTCACCTCGGGATACCGATCAAGGGCGTAGTAGCCGTCGCCGGGGACGTTCTCGCGGTAGTCGAGGGCAGTGACGTCGAGCCCCCGATCGAGCAGAAGACGCGTTACCTGCCCGTAGCCGCAACCCCAGTCCAGCAGGGTTCCGGGAGGGTCAGCCGCGATTCGGGCGACGATCGAGCGGTACTCGAGCATCTGTGGAGCAGCGCGAATATGCATGTCGTCGCTGCGCCGTTCGGCGAGCCGATCGACCAGACCGGTGGCTTTCGTACGGAGGGTCATGGCTCACGGAGATCCCGGCGGGGACGGCGATGCTAGCGAAAGGTCTGGCACCCTCTTGCGTCTCGGTGCACATCTGCCTCATCTACGACTGCCTCTTTCCGTACACCATCGGCGGTGCCGAGCGCTGGTACCGCAACCTCGGCGAGCGGCTTGCGGCTGATGGCCACGAGGTCAGCTATCTCACCTTGCGGCAGTGGGAGCGCGGCACGAAAGGCGCGGTAGCCGGCGTCCACGTCGTTTCCGTCGGGCCTCGCATGAGGCTCTACACGAGAACCGGCCGGCGGCGCATCCTGCCGCCGCTCGTCTTCGGAGTGGGCGTGCTCTGGCATCTGCTGCGCCGTGGTCGCAGCTATGACGTCGTGCACACGGCGTCGTTCCCGTACTTCTCGCTGCTTGCTGCTGCAGCGCTGCGCCGCCTGCGTGGATTCTCGCTCATGGTCGACTGGCTCGAGGTCTGGAGTCACGATTACTGGATCGAGTATCTGGGCCCGGTGGGCGGTCGGCTCGGCGAGGCGGTGCA
>JBKGUS010000505.1:0-3799 GCA_046462295.1 Thermoleophilaceae bacterium
GGCCCATCTCCGCGGCCAGACGGCCGGCTTCCACGATCCGGTCGCCCGCGACGATCCCGGCGCGCCACGCGGGCCGCGCCACGCCGGCGTGCTCATCGCGAGTCGAGAAGCTGACCAGCCGCACGACGTCGTAGGGAATCAGTTCTCGTGCAGCGGTAGCCTCTACCCAGGGCCATGGAGCTGCGCGCCCACGAGACCGAGCTGTACGCGGGACGGCCGTCGTGGCGCGCTCTCATGTCGTTCTACGCGGGCGGCATCGGCCTCGCCGTACTCGTGCTCCTGATCCTCGGCCTGCTGGCCGGCGAGTGGGCGCTGGCGGCGGCGATCGCGGCGGCCCTCGTCGTGCTGACGCTCCTGATCGGCTACCTCCGGAGGGTGTCCACCAAGTACTTGATCACGACCCAGCGCCTGCGCATCAGCCGCGGCATCGTTAGGCGGCACGTGCAGGAGACGCGGCTCGAGCGGGTCCAGAACGTGAACTACCAGCAGAGCGTGCTGGACCGCGTGCTGGGCGTTGGCACGGTCGACTTCGACACGGCCGGCACCGACGACTCGGAGTTCCGCTTCGAGTGGGTCGACGGCCCGGAGAAGGTCGTGCGGGCCGTGGACCACGCGATCGAAGAGGCGGGCACCGAGGCGGCGAACCCGGGCTTCGGGACCTAGGGCCTCGAGGAGATCGAGGCGGCGCTGCAGCGGAAGAGCGGCGTCAGCGAGCGGCGGCCTGCGGCCGCGCGGGCCGGGAGCCCGCCAGGTGCTCGGGGCGGATCGGAACCCGCGTGACGTCCGCGCCGGTCGCGTCCCTGACCGCCGCGGCGATCGCCGCCGTGGACGCGATCGTCGGAGCCTCTCCCACGCCGATCAGCCCGTAGGGGGAGTCCGGGTGCTCGAGCTCGAGCGCCTCGAGGCGGATGCGCGGCACGTCGAGCGCCGTGGGGAGCAGGTAGTCGGTGAACGAGCCGTTCAGGACGCGCCCGTCCTGAACGACCAGCTCCTCCATCAGAGCCAGCCCGATCCCCTGGACGATGCCGCCCGCCACCTGACCCTCGACTGCCAGCGGATTGACCGCGCGGCCGACGTCCTGGGTGGTGGCCATCTCGACCAGTCGCACGATGCCCAGCTCCGGGTCCACGTCCACGATCGCCCGGTGAGCCGCGTAGGCGAAGGCGAAGTGGGCGTCGCCCTGGCCGTTCTCGTCGAGCGGCTCGGTGGCTCGCGGCCGGAACACGCGGGTCGCCTCGATCGGCTCGCGGCCGATGACCTCGTCCCAGGGATGGAGGCCGGCCGGTGTGCGGGCGCCGCCGTCCTCGAGGGTCACCTCGTCCTCGACGCAGCCGGCCAGCTCGCAGGCTGAGCGGACCAGCTCCGCGCGCGCCGCGCGGCAGGCGTCGCGGACGGCGCCGCCGGTCATCCAGCTCTGGCGCGAGGCCGACGAGGAGCCGGCATTCCCGACCGCAGTGTCGGCCGTGTGGATGTGCACCGCCGCCGCGGGCAGCTCGGTGCGGGCGATCTGGTCCTGAACCGTCACCAGCCCCTGGCCCACCTCGCAGGCCGCTGTGTGGACCGTCACGGCCAGGCCCTCCGGGGCCGCCTCGAGCCGCACGCGCGCGGTTGAGTTCTCTTCGAAGCCGTCCGAGAAGCCGACGTTCTTGAAGCCGATCGCCCAGCCGATGCCGCGCCGGAGGTCTGAGGGCTGGCTCGCCGCGGCCGCCTCCCCCGAGAAGGTCGACCCGATCGGGACGTCGGGCACCGGGTGGTCGGCGAGGCGCCTGAGCAGCTCGGCGGTGGGCGCCGGCGTGCCGAAGCGCTGGCCCGTCGGGAGCACGTCGTCAGCCTCCGCCGCGTTGCGCAACCTGAGCTCGATCGGCCCAAGCTCGAGCGCCTCGGCGAGCTTGTCCATCTGCGCCTCGTAGGCGAAGCAGGTCTGGACAGCGCCGAAGCCGCGCATCGCGCCGCAGGGCGGGTTGTTGGTGTAAGCGATGATCGCCTCCACGCGCGCGGCGGGGCAGCGGTACGGCCCGATCGCCGTCGAGGCGGCGTTGAGGCAGACGGCCCGCGAGCTCGAGGCGTAAGCGCCGCCGTCGAACACGACCCGCACCCGCACCCAGCGCAGCCGGCCGTCGCGATCCGCGGCGTGGACGTAATGCAGCCGCGCGGGGTGCCTGTGCACGTGGCCGAGGAACGACTCCTCGCGCGCGTAGGCCATCTTGACCGGGCGACCGGTGCGCATGGCGAGCATGGCCGCGTGGATCTGCACCGACAGGTCCTCGCGCCCCCCGAAGGCGCCCCCGACTCCGGCCAGCTGCAGGTGGACCTTCTCCTCCGGCAGCCCGAGGCTCAGCGCCATCTGGGCGCGATCGACATGCAGCCACTGGGTGGACACGTCGAGCCTGACGCCGCCGTTCGGGGTCGGCTCCGCGAGGCCCGCCTCGGGGCCGAGGAAGGCCTGGTCCTGCATGCCGACCTCGTAGACCCCCTCCACGACGACGAGGTCCTCGGTGCGCTCGAGCCCGGCGTCGGGGCCGTGACGCACGTGCACTCGCCGCAAGACGTTCCCATCCGGATGGAGCGGCGGAGCGCCGGGCGCGATCGCCGCCTCGGGATCGGTCAGCGCCTCGAGCGGTTCGTAGTCGACCTCGATGGCCCGGACGGCTCGGCGCGCCAGCACCGGCGTGTCGGCGGCGACGATCGCGACCGGCTCGCCGTGGTAGCGCACGCGGTCGACGGCAAGCACCGGCTGGTCGGGCACCTCGAGCCCGTAGGTCGGGCGACCGGGGACGTCCCGGTGGGTGAGCGCGCAGCGGACCCCCGGGATGCTCAGCGCGGGAGTCACGTCGATAGAGCGAATCAGGGCGGAGGCGTGCGGGCTGCGAAGCGTCGCTCCGAACAGCGCGTCGCTGCGGTGCAGGTCGGACGCGAACTCGAACTCCCCCGACACCTTTGGCACGCCCTCCCGGTGGGCCCGCGCGGCGCCGACGCCGCGCTCGGTCACCCGTGGAGTGCTGGTCACGCTCATGGCTCGCCTCGCTCGGCCGCGAGGGCGAGCACTGCGTCCACGATCGCCTGGTAGCCGGTGCAGCGGCACAGGTTCCCGCTGAGCGCGGCGCGCACGTCGCCCTCGGTCGGCTGCGGGGTGTGCTCGAGGAGGTGGCGCGCCGCGATGACGATCCCGGGCGTGCAGAAGCCGCACTGGACGCCGCCGCGGTCGACGAGCGCCCGCTGGAGATCCGTCAGCCCGCCCGCCGCGGCCAGCCCCTCGATGGTCTCGACCGAGCGGTCCTCGGCCTGGGCGGCGTGGACCAGGCACGAGCACACGAGCTCGCCCTCGAGCATCACCGTGCATGACCCGCACTCGCCCTGACGGCAGGCGTCCTTGGTGCCGAAGTGGCCGAGCTCCTCCCGGAGCAGGTCCAGCAGCGAGGCGTTCGGATCGACGTCGGCCTCCATCCTCGTGCCGTTGAGGATCAGGCTGACGTGCGTCATGCGGCGAGCACGCGCTGGACGAGGCGGCGGACGAGGGTGGACGTGGCGTGTGCGCGGTAGGCGGCGGTGGAGCGGTGGTCGTCGATCGGCGCGATGTCGGCCCGCACCGCGTCCTCGAGTTCGTCGAGCCCGGCCCGCGCCGCAGCGACCGGCGCGGATGCGAGCTGTTCGAGCACCGCCTCGGCCTGAGGCAGCCGCCTGGCGGTGGGCGCCACGGCTCCCGCCGCGATCCGCCCCGCCCCCGTGTCGGTGTTGACCGCGACCGCGACGGAACAGGTAGCGATGACCATGGCGTTTCGGGTGCCCACCTTCGCGAAGC
>JBKGUS010000506.1:0-2569 GCA_046462295.1 Thermoleophilaceae bacterium
CGGATCGAGCGGCACCAAATGCCGTTCCACCTGGACCTCCTGCAGCTGCTGGTAAACCCGACCATCGCATCGCTCCTGCTTCTCGCCGGGCTCGCCGGCATCGCGATCGAGCTCTTCAGTCCTGGCGCGATCGCCCCGGGCGTGCTGGGAGCGATCGCCCTGATCCTCGGCCTCTACGGCACCGCACAGCTCCCCGTGACCGCAACAGGCGTGCTCCTGCTGCTGCTCGCGCTCGGCCTCTTCGCCGCCGAGACGCAAGTGCCCAGCGGCGGTGTGCTCGGGGGCGCCGGGATCATCGCGCTGATCGCAGGGATCCTCGTGCTGTACGACACGGACTCCGAGGCCTTCGAGGTGTCCGTCCCGGCCGCGGTCGCCGCGGGCGTGCTGTTGGGCGGATTCACCCTGTTCGCAATGTCCAAGGGGCTGGCCGCCCGCCACTCGCGCGTCCACGGCGGAGCGGACGAGCTGGTCGGCCGGGCCGGCGTGGTACGGGCGGAGCTCAACCCGACGGGCCAGGTCTTCGTCCAGGGCGCGCTCTGGCGCGCCCGCACGGCAGACCCGCGAATGCGCCTCCCCGCGGGCCAGCGCGTGAATGTCGAGGGGGTCGACGGGCTCACGTTGACCGTCCGACCAAGCGAGGCAAACCACGACCAACAAGGAGAGTCCACCGAATGACCGTCCTGATCGGCATATTGATCGCGCTCGGCTTCCTGCTGGTAATCCTGCTCGCCGCCGCGATCCGCATCCTTCGCGAATACGAACGCGGCGTGGTGTTCCGCCTGGGCCGGCTGATCGGCGCGAAGGGACCCGGGCTGATCCTGCTCATCCCGATCATCGATCGCATGGTCCGCGTCGATCTGCGTACGGTGACGCTCAACATCCCCCCGCAGGAAGTGATCACTCGCGACAACGTCCCGGCGCGGGTGAACGCCGTCTGCTACTTCCATGTGATCTCGGCAACCCAGGCCATCGTCGCCGTCGAGCGGTACCTCGAAGCGACCTCGCAGATCTCGCAGACGACGCTGCGCTCCGTCCTGGGCAAGGCCGACCTCGACACCCTTCTCGCCGAGCGCGAGCGCCTCAACGAGGATCTGCAGCGCATCATCGACGAGCAGACAGAACCTTGGGGAGTCAAGGTCACCACCGTCGAGATCAAAGACGTCGAGATCCCGCAGGCGATGCAGCGGGCGATGGCCCGCCAAGCGGAGGCCGAGCGCGGGCGCAGGGCGAAGATCATCAACGCCAAGGGCGAGTTCCAGGCTGCCGAGCAGCTCTTCGACGCCGCCGAGATCATCTCCCGCAACCCCGCCGCCATGCAGCTTCGCTACCAGCAGACCCTGCTCGAGCTGGGCGTCAACCAGAACTCCACGATCGTCTTCCCACTCCCGATCGATCTGATCAAGCCGCTTGCCGACGCGGCCACCGTGATCGCCGACGGAGCCGGATCCGCGGAGCGCGGTGCCGTTGGCGCGGGCGGCGGCGAGGGCTGAGGCTCCCAGCGGCGAGGGGAGTACCGCGACGGGTCAACGAGCTCCTCCCGTCGTCGACGCTCAGGACGAGCACTTGGGCATCTTCGGCAAGCGGGACTTCATGGCCGCGCCTCGTGCCGGCACGAGCCGAGCGGCAGGTACATGAACACCGAGCACGTGGACGTCCCCGACGACGCGTCCGACGTCCAGATCGCCGAGACCTTCCTGCATCACCGCGTGCTGACCGTCCCCGTCCGACGGCGGCATTTAGGGATCGTGGGGACCCTCAGCCGGCTGTGGCCGCGGCGCTCAGCTGGTTGAGGGCGCGCCTCAGCAGTCGCGATATGTGCATTTGCGAGTACCCGATCCGCTCCCCGATCTCGCGCTGAGAGAGATCCTGAGCGAAGCGGAGCTCAAGTACCCGGCGGTCGATGTCCGCGAGCGAACCCCAGCCGCGGGCGATGGCATCGCGGTCGTCGACCCGTGCGTAGCGAAGGTCCTCGGTACCAAGCACCTCCGCCATGTCGGCCGGCTCATCATGGCCTCCAGCCGGCGCGTCGAGTGAGGTCGCAGCGTAGCTCGACGCGGCCTCCTGGGCCTCGAGCACCTCCTCCACGGCGCATCCCATCTCCTCTGCCACCTCGCGCGGCGTGGGCGAGCGGCCGAGCCGGCTCGTCAGGGTCTCCGTCTCGCGGCCCACCGCCAGGGCCCGTTCCTGAAGCTCGCGCGGGACGTGCACAGCCCAGCCCTTGTCGCGGACATGACGTCTGAGCTCGCCGAGGATCGTCGGCGTGGCGAAGCTGGCGAACTTCGTGTCCCGCGCGGGGTCGTAGCGGTTGATCGCCTTGATGAGCCCCAGCGCTGCGACCTGCCGCAGGTCATCCAGGGGCTCGCCGGTCCCAACGAAGCGCCGAGCGAGCTCCTTGGCGAGCGGTAGGAAGCGCTCGACCAGGACCTCGAGCGCCAAGGGGTCGCGGTGCTCGCGGTAATGGATCAGCAGCGGTCGCTCACGCTCCGCGCCGCCGCTCGTGTGGTCATGGAGCGTCTGACGCCACATCGGCGGCCTCGCTGCAGGTTGGAGCGGTGCGGTGGTCATCGTG
>JBKGUS010000507.1:0-3961 GCA_046462295.1 Thermoleophilaceae bacterium
GCTGTTGATCGTGCCGTCGTTGGTCGGCGTCGGTTGCGTCGTTGGGGCGCGCCCCCGGGCCCGCCGCCGACTTCACCGGCGCCGAGCCCGAGGGGATCGCCTTCGGCGCCAACATGACAACGCTCAACTTCCTGCTCGCCCACGCCGTTGCCCGCACGCTGCGGCCGGGCGATGAGATCGTGGTCACCCAGCTCGACCACGACGCAAACATCTCGCCCTGGCTGCTGGTGGCCGGCGACCACGATCTCGTCGTGCGCCACGCCCCGATCCGCACGGAGGACGTGACGCTCGACCACGACGCCCTGGAGGCGATGATCGGCGAGCGCACCCGCGTGGTGGCCTTCACGCTGGCGTCGAACGCGGTCGGGTCGATCACCGACGCGGTACGCGTCGCGGCCGCCGCCCGCGCCGCCGGCGCGCTGGCGTGGGCCGACGGCGTGCACCTCGCTCCCCACCGGCGCCTGCGCGCCCGCGAGTGGGGGCTCGACGTGCTGCTCTGCTCGCCCTACAAGTTCTTCGGACCGCACTGGGGCATCGCGGCGATCCGGCCGGACCTGGCCGAGTCGCTGCCGGCCGATCGCGTGCGCCCCGCGACGGAGCACCCGCCCGGGCACCGGTTCGAGACGGGCACCCAGTCCCACGAGGCGGTGGCCGGCACCGTCGCGGCGATCGACTACCTGCGCTCGCTCGGCGAGGGCTCGCTCGACGCGGCCTTCGACCGGATCCAGGCCCACGAGGACGCGCTGGCGCACCGCTTCCTCGACGGGCTCCCGGAGGGCGTCGAGCTGTACGGGATCCGCGACGTCGAGGGGCGGACGCCCACGTTCTGCTTCCGGGTGGCGGGAGACAGCCCCCGAAGGACCGCCGAGCGTCTCGGCAGCGAGGGCCTCTATGTCTGGGACGGGGACTACTACGCGCTGGAGCCAATCCGCGCGCTGGGGCTCGCCGAGGACGGCGGCGCGGTGCGCGCCGGGTTCCTGCACTACACGAACGACGTCGAGGTGGACCGCCTGCTCGCGGCGCTGGCCCGATGACGCACTGGATCTGCTTCACCTGCGGGACCCAGTTCGCCGAGAGCGAGGAGCAGCCGGCCGAGTGCCCGATCTGCACCGACGCGCGGCAGTACGTGCCGGAGGAGGGGCAGCGCTGGACGACCCTCGACGAGTTGCGCGCCGACCGCCGCAACGAGATACGCGAGGACGGCGAGCTCACGGGCATGGGCGTCGACCCGTGGTTCGCGATCGGCCAGCGGGCGCTGCTCGTGGACGGCGTGATGTGGGACTGCGTCCACCTGGTCGACGAGGCCGGGGCGGAGGAGGTCGAGCGGCGCGGCGGCCTGACCGCGATCGCGATCTCGCATCCGCACTACTACACGGGCATGGTCGAGTGGGCCCGGCGGTTCGACTGCCCCGTCTACATCCACGCCGACGACGAGCGCTGGATCATGCGGCCCGACCCCGCGATCGAGCTCTGGGAGGGCGAGACCAAGGAGACCGGCGAAGGGTTGACGCTCGTTCGCTGCGGCGGGCACTTCGCGGGCGGCACCGTGCTGCACTGGGCGGGCGGTGCAGAGGGCCGCGGCGTGCTGCTGTCGGGCGACATCGTGCAGGTGATCCCCGACCGCTCCCACGTGGGCTTCATGTACAGCTATCCCAACCTGATCCCGCTGCCGGCCGCGTCCGTTGAGGCGATAGCGGCGGCGCTGCGGCCGTTCGAGTTCGAGGTGCTGTACGGCGCCTGGTGGGGCCGCATCGTTCGCGGCGACGCGAAGCGGATCGTGGAGCGATCGGCCGAGCGCTACGTGCGGGCGCTGGCCGGCGAGCTCCCCGAGGGCGCGTAGGTGAGGGCGTCGAGCATCCCGCTAGTCGAGGCTACCCTGCCGCAGGCCCAGCGGTAGCGGAGCCGGGCGCTCACAGCGGCTGGCGATCTCGACGGCCACTCCCTCGTCGTGTGATCGCTCGAGCGAGACGAGCACCTCCAGCACGTGGTAGGCGAGCTCGCCGGTCGCGCGGTGGGGCCGGCCGGTCGCGATGGCGTGGGCCATGTCAGCCACGCCGATGCCCCGGCCGACGTCGCCGTCGTAGGCGAGCGGCACCGGAGTCCACGGCACGCCACCTGGCGCGGGCGGGGGCTGACGGAGCTCCTCCTCGCCGGCGCGACGGAGAAGCGGGAGGCCGCCGAACTCGTCGGGATTCGGGACCGAGAGCGAGCCGGCCGTCCCATAGACCTCCAGGTACGGCAGGTGGGTGGCCCACAGGTCCCAGCTCAACAACACCGTCGCGACGCCACCGGAGACGAACTCGAGCGCCCCGGTCACATGGGTCGGGACGTGCACGGCAATCCGCTCGCCGCGGCGCGGACCGGCCGGGACTACCCGCTCGTTCGTGGCAGAGCGTGCGAAGGCGGTCACGCGGGCCACGGGACCGAGGAGGGCGACCAGCGACGTCACGTAGTAAGGACCCAGATCCAATGCCGGCCCGCCGCCTGGCCCATAGAAGAACTCGACGTTTGGGTGAAAGTGCTCGTAGCCGTGCTCGGAGACCATCGCCGTGGCCGCGACAAGCTCGCCCACCCATCCGTCCTCGCTGAGCTTGATGGAGGTCTGCAGAGCCCCTCCGAGGAAGGTGTCAGGCGCGCAGCCGAGTCTGAGCCCGGCTCTCCGGGCGGCGTCGACGATCCGAGCCGCATCCTCGAGCGTCGCGGCCAGCGGTTTCTCCGACCACACGTGCTTGCCCGCGCGGATGGCGGCGAGGGTCGTCTCTGCGTGGGCGAGCGGAGGGGTCAGGTTGATGACGAGATCGACGTCCGGGTCGCTGAGGAGCTCGTCCGGGGAGTAGGCGCGCGGTATCCCGTGCTCAGCGGCCTTCTGTCGGGCTTGGGCCTCCTCCATGTCCGCGCACGCGAGGACCTGAAGCACGTCGAAGCGCCGGCAGCCGCGGAAGTACTGATCGCTGACGTGGCCGCACCCAAGCACGCCGACGTTGACCGTTCGGACCATGCGGAGAGTCTTCCTGCGCCGCGGCGCAGCTCACAGCCATCTCTACGTCACTTGCACCGGCCCGGCGCATCGCTCCCGTTACTCGAGGAGGCCGCGGCGCATGGCCTCCGCGACCGCCGCGGCGCGCTCCGAGACGCCGAGCTTCTCGTACAGATGCTCGAGGTGGGTCTTGACGGTTCCAGTGCTGAGATGGAGCCGCTTCCCGATCTCCGGTGCCGACAGGCCTTCTGCGACGAGCTTCAAGGTCTCGTTCTCCCGGTCGCTCAGAACCGGTCTGTCGAGGATCCTGCGCATCCGGATCTCGCCGGCAAGGCCCGTGTGCAGTGCGGGACCGAGGACGATCTCGCCTCGCGCCACGGCGGAGATCGCCTCACACAGCTCACGGGCGTTCGTGTCGGTGGTCAGATATCCGGCCGCACCGTTCGCGATTGCAGCGTAGACATGCCCGGACGGCGGCTTGCCACCGATCAGGATCACGCGCGTGCCGAGCCGGTCACGGCCCACCGCATTCAGGACCTGTTCGCCGCTGAGCTTCTCGAGCGAACGGTCGATCACCGCCACGTCTGGCTTCGTCGCCACGATGGCGTCGAGCGCCTCGCGCCCGTCATGCGCCTGTGCGACGAGCTCGAGCTCCGGTCGCTCCTTGATCGCGCGACCGATGGCGTCGTTGTAGAGCGGATGGCTGTCGGCCGCAAGCACTCGGACGCGTCGGCGGCCTCGACTTGAGCGCGTCCCGACAGCGTCGATCCTTGTGGCCGTCATCCCGGTCGTGCGAAGTCCCTTGCTCAACGAGGTTCGTGAGTTGTAGCACGCGCAGCCCCGCTTTGCATCGACACTTCTGAGCGTTCGGAAATACAGTGGACGCTACAGCGCTGAGCTTGTGCATCGAATGCAAAGGCAACTTGCAGTGATCAGCGAGCGCCGGGCCATCCAGATGCGAGGATGGGACTGGGCCGCCCTGCG